>JAEWKY010000039.1 GCA_023457615.1 Actinomycetes bacterium
ACGTCATCGTCGCCGACGCGGCCGCGGCGGTCGACGCGCTGGCCGGCCGGGCCGAGGAGCACCGCGGCACGATCATGGTCGGCCGCACCCTCACGCAACCCGCGACGCCCGTCACCCTCGGGCTCAAGCTCGCCGGATGGGCGCGCGGCGTCGCTCACGCCGCGTGCGCGGTGCGCGACCACGCGACGATGCCGGTGCAGCTCGGCGGGGCCGCCGGCACCCTCGCGGCGTTCACGGCCTCGGGCGCCGACTCGCTCGACATCGCCGCCCGTCTCGCGCGCGACCTCGGCCTGCAGGAGCCGATCGCGCCGTGGCACGTCTGGCGCTCGCCCGTCACGCGACTCGGCGACGCGCTCGTCGAGCTCACGGATGCCTTCGGCACGGTGGGCGAGAACGTCGCCGCCCTCGCGCGCATCGGGGAGCTGGATGACGGAGCCGGGGGCGGATCGTCGACCATGCCGCAGAAGTCGAACCCCGTGCACGCCGTGCTGCTCAACGCCGCGTCGCGCCAGGCGACCAACCTGTCGTCGTCGCTGCACACCGCGGCGATCACCGTCGACGAGCGTCCCGACGGGGCGTGGCATGCGGAGTGGGAGCCGTTCCGCGCACTCCTCCGCGTCGCGGGCGGCGCCGCCTCGACGGGCCGCGCGCTCGCCTCGGGGCTCCGCGTGCACCCTGCCGTCATCGCCGCTCACGTCGAGGAGGCCGCCGAGGAGCTGCTCGCCGAGCGCCGCCGGTTCGCCGACGGCTCGGCGCATCCGTCCGACTACATCGGCGTCGCCGACGAGCTCATCACCCGCCTGCTCGACGACGCCCGGAAGGTGCTCGCGTGACGGTCCCCGACATCCGACTCGTGCCGCTCGCGTCCGGTGCGGGACGCCCGCTGCTCGTCGGACCCTCGCTCGGCACGCGCGTCGCGGCGGTGTGGGGCCCCACGGTGCCGCTGCTCGGCGACCGGCCGGTGTACGGGTGGGACCTGCCGGGTCACGGCGTCTCCCCCGCCGCCACGTCGGGCTTCACGATCGCGGAGCTGGCCACGGGGATCGCCTCCGCCGCCGACACGGTCGGACTCTCGACCTTCGCGGTCGCCGGGGTCTCGCTCGGCGGGCTCGCGTCGCTCGCGGTCGCGCAGCAGCTCGGCTCGCGGGTGACGTCGGTCACGCAGATCTGCTCCCTGCCGCAGCTCGGCACGGCGTCGGGCTGGGGCGAGCGGGCCGCGCAGATCCGGGCCTCCGGCACCCCCTCGGTCGTGCAGGGCTCGGCGGCGCGCTGGTTCGCGCCCGGATTCATCGAGTCGTCGCCGACGCTCTCGTCGGGGCTGCTGCGCGACCTGATGGATGTCGACGACGAGAGCTACGCGCTGTGCGCCGAGCTGCTCGGGTCGACCGACCTGAGGCCGTCGGTCGCGTCGCTCACGGTGCCGTACACCCTCATCGAGGGCGCCGTGGATGTCGTGGTGCCTCTCGAGGCGGCCGAGGCGGCGGTCGCGTCCGCGCGCGACGGCCGACTCGAGGTGCTGCCCGGCGTCGCGCACCTCGCGACCGTCGAAGACCCTGCTTCTGTGGCCCGCATCCTGTCGGAGGTGTCATGAACGACGACGAGCGTCGCGCTCAGGGGATGGCGGTGCGCCGGGAGGTGCTGGGCGACGCCCACGTCGACCGCGCCGTCGCCGGGGTGAACCCGGACAACGAGGACTTCCAGGACTACATCACGCGCGTCGCGTGGGGGGACATCTGGTCGCGTCCGGGGCTCGACCGGCGCACGCGCTCCGTCGTCGTGCTCTCGGTGCTCATGACCGCCGGGTACTGGGACGAGGTGCCGATGCACTTCCGGGCGGCGATCACCAACGGGCTCACGCGCGAGGAGATCCGCGAGGTCATCCTGCAGGTCGGCCTCTATCGCGGGGTGCCGGTCGCCAACCATGCCACCCACCTGCTGCGGGAGACCCTTCCGCCCTCGGAGTAGCGAGCGCGCCCGAAGCGCGCACGCGTCCCGAGACGCCCACACGGGCGCCCGGCTCTCGAGGAACCGGACGCCCGCGGGTGGGGGGTCAGACGGCGCTGCGGCGCCGCGAGATCGTCAGCGCGCCGGCGCCGAGGAGCAGCAGCAGCGCTCCGGCGAGCACCGTGGTGCCGACGTCGGCACCCGTGGCAGCGAGGCCGACGCGCGGTGCGGCGATGACGACGAGATCGGCGGTCGGCCCCGCGTACGAGGTCGCGAGGATCGTGCCGTTGCTGCCGAGGGTGAACCAGGCCTGCGCGCTCATCGGAGTGCCGTCCGCCGCGATGCCCGTGAGCACGAGGCGGTGGGCACCCGGCGGGGTGTCCGCCGGAAGCGAGACGACCCAGGTGAAGCCGCCCGAGGCGTCGACCGTGCCGGTGTAGAGCACGCGGGGCGTCGAGAACATCGTAAGGGTGTAGGTCGAGCCGACCTGCAGGCCGTCGGCCGAGATGGTCGAGGCGGCATCCTCGATCGACGTGCCCGCCTCGAACTCGAGCTCGAGATCCAGCTCGGGCTTCGCGGCGATCTCGCCCTCGAACACGGCCGTGATGCTGCCGTAGTCGTTCGCGGCGGTGATCGTGAACGCGTAGGCTCCCGCGATCGCGGGGGTGCCGGTCAGCACGCCGCCCGCCGACAGGGTGAGCCCGGACGGCAGGTCGCCGTCCGTGACCGTGTAGACGATGGTCGGGTCGCCCGCTGCGAGCACGGCCTCGTCGACCGCCACGCCCTCGCGGAACTCGCCGAGGTCGTCGTCCTCCCACGTCGGCGCGACGCCGGCGGGCAGCAGGGTGCCGGTGAAGCGCTCGTCCGAGCTGCCGTAGCCGTTGTCGATCGTGATCGTGAAGTCGTAGTCGCACGACGCCATCCCGCGGGCGAAGAACGGGAACGGGGTCTGCGGCTGCGACGGCGAGCACGCGTCGGGCGTTCCCGTGACGGCGCCCGTCGCCGGGTCGAGCACGAGGCCCGACGGGAGGTCGCCGGAGGTGACCGTGAAGGTGACCGGACCGCGGCTCGAGGCGCTCACGGTGTCGGAGTAGACCGAGCCCACGCGCGGAGTGCGCAGGCCGTCGTCGACCCACCGCGGCCCCGTCTCCCGCTCGATCAGCACGGACGCGGTCCAGTCGAGCGGGGTCGTGGCCTCGGCGTCGATCAGGTCGCTCACGTTGATCTCGCCCGGCGCGTAGTAGAGCACCTCGCCGTCGGCGAAGGAGATCTCGATCAGGTAGGTGCGCTCGGCATCCGGGATCGTCGCGATGGCGCCGGGGTCGAGCTCGAACTCGCCGTCGGCATCCGTCGCGGCGGTGTCGGTCGTGCCGGAGTCGAGCGCGCGCACGAGGCGGACGGTCGCGTCGGTCACGGGGGTGCCGTTCCACTGCACGGCGCCCGAGAGAGTCGGCGCGTAGACGACGATGTCGGACTCGTCCGAGGTCGATGCCTCGTAGTCGTCGTCGCCGAGGTAGTAGGCCGTCACCTCGAGGTCGACGCCGATGCGCGAGCGGTCGATCGACGCCGTGACGGTGGCGAGGCCGCCGGAGAGGGTCCCGGTCTGGAGGAGCGCGCCGTCCTGGTCGCGGAACTCGACGCTGCCGGTCGGTGCCCCCGTGACGACGGGGTTGCCCGCGACCGTCGCGGAGAGCTGGATGCCGCCGTGCGGCGCGACCACGGGCGCGGAGAGCGTGGTGGTGGTCGGCGACTTGCCCGACTCCACGACGACGTGGAAGGTCAGGTAGTACGTGGGGCCGTCCGAGGTGTCGGCGACGCGGATCACGAAGTCGTAGTCGCCGACCTCGGGAGTGCCCGTGAAGGTCGCGGTCGCGGCACAGCCGCCGTCGGGCGACATCGTGATGCCGGTGGGGAGGCTGCCCTCGTCGACGCTCCAGCACCACTCCATGCCCGGGAGGTACTGCGGGCCGGTGAGGCTGCTGCTGTACGACTCGCCCGCGGTCATGAGGTCGAGCACGCGGTCGCCGCCGTTCGCGTCGAACGCCGTGGTGTCGGGCGTGGTGCCGACGTAGCCCACCGGCGCGGCGGTCGCGGCCGCCGCACCCGCGAGGGTGGCGACGACGGTGAGGAGTGCGGCGGTGAGGGCCGCGAGGATGCGCGGGGTGCGCCGCCCCCGGCGGCGCGGTGCTGCTGCGGTCATGAGAGCAGTTCCTTCTGATCACGTCCCGACCCCCCGGTCGGGAAACATGTCAACGATATTGACGTGTGCTGAGCCATCGTCAGTCCCCGTTGAGGGGTGAGCAGCGTCCCCCGTTCGTTCGCCAGGATGTACCTCATGGCCCCCGGCGACAGCACCTGGTACGGGCGCCTCGATCGTCGGACGATCCTGGATGCCGCCCTGCGCATCGCCGCGCGCCCGGGCGCCACCGGCATCCGCGTGCGCGACCTCGGCGACGAGCTCGACGCCGACCCCACCGCCATCTACCGGCATTTCCGCGGCAAGTCGCAGCTCATGGCGGCGCTCATCGACCGGCTCATGTCGGATCTCGGGAGCACGATGCCCCTCGAGGCGGACCTCGGCGACTTCATGCGCGCGATGGCGACCGGCGCCCTCGAGACCTTCGTGCGTTATCCCCCGATCGGAGCCCACCTCGTCGACTCCCGACCGGTCGGGCCCGCAGAGTTCGCCCTCATCGAGCTGAGCCTGCGCAAGTTCGAGGAGGCCGGGCTCGGCCGTGACACCCTCGTCGCGCACTACGCGGCGTTCAGCGGGCTGCTGCTGTCCTATGTCGCGGCGACCTGCCGGGAACTCGTCACCGCTGGCGCCGTGAGCTCGGTCGGGATGTCGGATCTGCCCTGGCTGCCGACTGAGGTGGAGATCACGGCGGAGTCGTACCCGACGCTCAGCTCCTACGGGGAGCAGCTGCTGGGGATGGACTTCCGCGCGATCTACTTCGCGGGCGTGGATGTCTTGATCGACTCGATCGTGCGGATGGCGGCCGCCGCGAAGTAGGGTGTACGTAGAATGCACATGCGTTCGTGATGCGAACGGAGAACCCTTGCGCTCGAAGTCCTCACCCGACGTCGCCGCTGCTCTGGCGGGCGTCGCCGACGGTTCGACGGTTCTCGTCGGCGGGTTCGGCCTAGCCGGCCAGCCCATCGCCCTCATCGACGGCCTCCGCGACCTGGGCGTCACCGACCTGACGATCGTCGCGAACAACGCTGGCAACGGCGACACCGGCCTCGCCGCGCTCCTCAAGGCCGGCCAGGTGCGCAAGGTGATCTGCTCCTTCCCCAGACAGGTCGACTCCTACGTGTTCGACGAGCTCTACCGCGCCGGCAAGATCGAGCTCGAGGTCGTCCCCCAGGGAAACCTCGCCGAGCGCATCCGGGCGGGCGGCGCCGGCATCGGCGGTTTCTTCACCCCCACGGGTGTCGGCACCCTCCTCGCCGAAGGCAAGGAGACGCGCATGATCGACGGCCGCGAGTACGTGCTCGAGTCCCCGATCAAGGGCGATGTCGCCCTCATCGGCGCTTACCAGGGCGACCGCCTCGGCAACCTCGTCTACCGCAAGACATCCCGCAACTTCAATCCGGTGATGGCCACCGCCGCGACGCTCACGATCGCGCAGGTCGACGAGATCGTCGAGGTGGGCGACCTCGATCCCGAGGCCATCGTCACGCCGGCGCTCTACGTCGACCGCATCGTGGAAGTGGGGAAGCGCGCATGGCTCTGAGCAGAGACGATCTCGCGAAGCGGATCGCCCAGGACATCCCGTACGGCGCCTACGTCAACCTCGGCATCGGCGCGCCGACCCTCGTGGCCGACCACCTCGAGCCCGAGCGCGACGTGACGCTGCACACCGAGAACGGGCTGCTCGGCATGGGCCGCGCCGCCAAGGGCGACGAGATCGACCCCGACCTCATCAACGCCGGCAAGATCCCGGTGATCGCCGAGCCCGGGCACGCGTACTTCCACCACGCCGACAGCTTCGCGATGATGCGCGGCGGGCATCTGGATGTCTGCGTGCTCGGTGCGTTCCAAGTCAGCACGACGGGTGACCTCGCCAACTGGCACACCGGGGAGCCCGACGCGATCCCGGCCGTCGGCGGCGCGATGGACCTCGCGATCGGCGCCAAACAGGTGTGGGTCATGACCGACCTGCTCACCAAGGAGGGCACGAGCAAGGTCGTCGAGGCGTGCACCTACCCGCTGACGGGCAAGGGATGCGTGAGCCGCGTCTACACCGACCGCGCCGTGATCGACGTTGGGCCGGAGGGCGCCCGCGTCGTCGACCTGTTCGACACCACCCTCGACGAGTTGAACGCCCTGACGGGCTTGGAGCTGACGTGACCGCCGCCTACGTCTACGACGCCGTCCGCACGCCGTTCGGCAAGTACGGCAAGTCGCTCGCGGGCATCAGACCGGATGACCTCGCCGCCTCGACCCTGCGCGCGCTGCTCGACCGGCATCCCGACCTCGACCCCGCGCGCATCGACGACGTCATCCTCGGCGACGCCAACCAGGCGGGCGAGGACAACCGCGATGTCGCACGCATGGCCGTGCTGCTCGCTGGGCTGCCCACCTCGGTTCCGGGGAGTACCACCAACCGGCTGTGCGGATCGGGACTGGATGCCGCCATCCAGGCCTCGCGCGCGATCGAGACGGGCGACGCGAGCGTCATGATCGCGGGCGGCGTCGAATCGATGAGCCGCGCGCCGTTCGTGATGCTCAAGCCCGAGAAGCCCTACCCGACCGGCAACGAGACGCTGCACGGCACGACGCTCGGCTGGCGTCTGGTGAACCCGAAGATGCCGAAGGAGTGGACCATCCCGCTCGGCTCGTCGGCGGAGCTGCTGGCCGAGAAGTACTCCGTGTCGCGTGAGGAGCAGGATGCCTTCGCGGCCCGGTCGCACCAGCTCGCCGCGGCGGCGTGGGACGCGGGCGTCTTCGACGGCGAGATCGTTCCGGTGCCGGGTGTCGCGCTCGAGAGGGACGAGTCGCTGCGCGCCGCCACGACCGCCGAGGTGCTCGCGGGGCTCAAGCCCGTGTTCGCCGAGGACGGCTCCGTGACGGCGGGCAACTCGTCGCCGCTCAACGACGGGTCGTCGATGGTGCTGCTCGGCGCCGAGGGTGCCCTTCCGGGTGAGCCGCTCGCCCGCATCACCGGACGCGGGGTCGCTGGCAACGAGCCGCAGTACTTCGGCGTCGCCCCGGTCGAGGCGGCGAACCGGGCGCTCGCGCGGGCCGGTCGCACGTGGGCCGACGTCGACTTCGTCGAGCTCAACGAGGCGTTCGCGTCGCAGACGCTCGCGTGCCTCAAGCTGTGGCCGGAACTCGATCCCGAGAAGCTCAACATCCACGGCGGGGCGATCGCGATCGGGCATCCGCTCGGGGCGTCGGGCGGACGGCTGATCGCGCGCGCGGCGCACGAGCTCGGGCGGCGTGGATCGGGTGTCGCCGTCGTGACGATCTGCATCGGCGTGGGCCAGGGGCTCGCGATAGTTCTGGAACGATAAGCGGGTGCCCGAGCCCGACGGTTCCACCTACGTCCAGTCGCTCGCGCGCGGGCTCGCGGTCATCCGCTCGTTCACGGCCGAGACGCCGCGGCAGTCGCTGTCGGAGGTGGCGCGCGCGACGGGGATGACCCGGGCCTCCGCTCGCCGTTTTCTGCTCACGCTCGAGACCGAGGGCTACGTGCGCACCGACGGCCGCGACTTCGCCCTCACGCCGCGGGTGCTCGAGCTGGGGTTCTCCTACCTGTCGGCGCAGTCGCTGCCGGAGCTCGCGCAGCCGCACCTCGAGACGCTCTCGCGCACGACGGGCGAGTCGTCGTCGGCGTCGGTGCTCGACGGTCTCGACATCGTCTACGTCGCCCGGGTTCCCACCCGCCGCATCATGTCGGTGGGCATCACGATCGGCACGAGGTTCCCGGCGTTCGCGACGTCGATGGGGCGGGTGCTGCTCGCGTTCGGCCCCGGGGAGGGGCGTGACACCTACTTCGAGGGTTTCGCTCCGACGGCGTTCACCGCGCGCACGGTCGTCGCCCAGCCGCAGCTGCGGGCCGAACTCGATCGAGTGGCGGCGCAGGGCTGGAGCCTCGTCGACGGCGAGCTCGAGCACGGTCTGCGCGCCCTCGCGGCACCGGTGTTCCGAGGGTCGACGGTGGTTGCGGCGATCAACGTCTCGATGCCGGCGACCGACGAGGATGCCGGGGCGCAGGCGGAGCGGCTGCTTCCCGCGCTGCTCGAGGCGGCATCCGCGATCTCGGCCGACCTCGCGCGCACGCCCGGCTGAGTCGGCGTTCCGGCCGCCCGGTCGTCGATCGAGCCTGCTTGCGCGCCCGGGAGTCGCAGTCGCGCCCCGGAGTTCGCGCGCGCGTGCAACAAACGGGGGCGTAAGGCAGAGTGTCAGCCCGCGAGGCCCCCGAAGAACACCTGGATCGTGAACAGGACGGCGATCACGACGGCGAGCACCACGGCTCCGGCCATGAGGAGTTGGGCGGCCATCAGGCGTCCTTCCGATCGGGGATGCTCCCATTCTGCCCGACGCGGGCGAGCCGGGACGGCCACCACGAGACGCGGTCGAGGTCGTGGATGACGGCGGGCACGAGCAGCGAGCGCACGACGAGGGTGTCGAGCAGCACGCCGAACGCGACGATGAACGCGATCTGCGCGAGGAACAGGATCGGGATGACGCCGAGCGCCGCGAAGGTCGCCGCGAGCACGACGCCCGCCGACGTGATGACGCCGCCCGTGACCGAGAGGCCGCGCAGCATCCCCTCGCGGGTGCCGAAGTGCAGCGTCTCCTCGCGCACGCGGGTCATCAGGAAGATGTTGTAGTCGACGCCGAGCGCGACGAGGAACACGAACCCGAACAGCGGCACGGAAGGGTCGGCGCCGGGGAAGCCGAGCACGTACTCGAAGACGAGCGCCGAGACCCCGAGCGCCGCCGCGAACGACAGGATCACGCTGCCGATGAGGATGAGCGGGGCGACGATCGAACGCAGCAGCAGGATCAGGATGAGCAGGATCACGAGCAGCACCACGGGGATGATGAGGGTGCGGTCGTGGATCGCGGTGTCGTTGGTGTCGAGCGCGAGCGCCGTCACCCCGCCGACGATCGCCTCGGGGTCGACGTCCTGCACGGCGGAACGGAGGGCGCGGATCGTCTCCTCCGCCTCGAGCGAGTCGGCGGCGTCCGTGAGCGTCGCGCGCAGCATGACCTGCCCGTCGACCACGGTCGGCTCCAGCTCGACGAACGTCGGGAAGGGGAAGGGCTCGGCGTCCGTGCCGACGGGCATCGCGCCGGTCGGCGAGTTGTCGCTCACCGCCTCGACCCCGTCGACGCCGTCGAGTGCGGCGGCGGCATCCGCGAGCTCGGTCAGCAGCCCCTCGTCGCCGACGACAACGGCGGGCGACCCGGAGCCCGCCGCGAAGTGCTCGCCCAGCAGCACCTGGCCGTCACGGGCGGGCGAGTCGCCGAGCACGAGGTCGCTCTGCGGCACGCCGTCGGCCTTGAAGAGCGCGAGCCCGGCCGAGGCGGCGAGCAGTCCGACGACGCAGACGATCCAGACGACGCGGGCGCGCTTGGCGATGAGGCGGCCGACGCGCGGCCACAGCCCCGTCGCCGTCGCACCGGTGAGCACGGGGTGCTCCGACCCGAAGGCCGGGCGACGGGGCCAGAACGCGACGCGCCCCGCGACGTAGAGCAGCGCGGGCAGGAGGGTGAGCGCCGCGAGGAGGGCGAAGCCGATCCCGATCGCGGCGACCGGGCCGAGCGCCTTGTTGGAGTTGAGGTCGGACAGCAGGAGGCAGAGCAGACCCGCGATGACGGTGAGCCCCGACGCGAGGATCGGCTCGAGGCTGCCCTTGAGCGCCGCCCAGGTGGCATCCCACTTCGACGCGTGATCGCGCAGCGCCTCCCGGTAGCGCGACACGTAGAGCAGCGCGTAGTCGGTCGCGGCGCCGATGACGAGGATGAACAGGATGCCCTGCACCTGCCCGTTGATCGTCACGACGTCGGCAGCCGCGAGCGCCCACACGACGAGGATCGCGGCGCACAGGGCGAAGACCGCCGTGCCCAGCACGAGGAACGGCAGCAGCGGCGAGCGGTAGACGACGATCAGGATCACGAGCACCGCGCCGAGGGCCGTGAGCAGCAGGATGCCGTCGATGCCCGCGAAGCCCGACACGAGGTCGGCCGTGAAGCCCGCGGGCCCCGTGACGTAGGCCTCGAGCCCGTCGGGGGCGTCGTCGAGCAGGGCGGCGAGCTCTGCCACGGTGTCGCCGATCTCCTCCGCGATCGGCACGATGAGCTCGGCGGCGTCGCCGTCCTCCGAGGGGATCACCGGGCTCAGCTCGTCGCCGACGTGCTCGAGCTCGGCGGCATCCTCGGCGAACGCCTCGAGGAAGGAGCGGTCGGCGTCGGTGAGCCCGCCGTCGCGTGCCGCGATCACGATGGCCGGGATGTCGTCGCCGCCGGAGAACTCGGGGATGAGGGCGGCGACCCGGGTCGACTCGGCGGACGCGGGCAGGAAGCTCGCCTGGTCGTTGGTGGAGACGTCCGAGATCTTGCCGAACGTCGGGCCGCCGAAGCCGGCGAGCGCGAGCCAGCCCAGGATGAGCAGAGCGGGGAGCACCCCGCGCAGGATCGCCCGCATCAGGCGGCCGACGTGTCGGTCGCGAGCAGCTCGGCGCCGGCGGCGGCGAGCTCGCCGAGGGCCGCCCGGGACGACTCGGGAGCCACCCCCGCGACGAGGTCGGTGAGCACCGTGACGTCGCGTCCGGCATCCAGCGCGTCGCGGGCGGAGGCCAGCACGCAGTAGTCGGTCGCGATGCCGGCGACGTGCACCTCGTCGATGCCGCGCGCGTCGAGCAGGTCGATGAGCTCCTCGCCGTCGTCGGTCGTGCCCTCGAAGATCGAGTACGCCGGGCGGCCCTGCCCCTTCTTCACGTGCACGTCGACGAGGCTCACGTCGAGGCCGGGGTGGTACTCGGCGCCCGGGGTTCCCGCGACGCAGTGCCGGGGCCACGTCTCGACGAAGTCGGGCGCGCCGTCGCCTGCCTCGGCCGCGGCGAAGTGGCCGCCGTTGTCGTTGTCGCCGTCGTGCCAGTCACGGCTCGCGAACACGACGTCGTAGGTGTCGGGATGCGCGCGGAGGTACTCGGTGATGCCCTCCGCGACCGCGGCGCCGCCGTCGACGCCGAGCGCACCGCCCTCGGTGAAGTCGTTCTGCACGTCGATGATGAAGAGAGCGCGCACCGCGGATCCGTCCTGTTCGATCGAGCCGTCAGTTGTTGGAGAGATTGTCGCCGCACCGGTAGACGGCGGTGGCGAGCGTGTCGAGCGCGGCACGGGCGTCGCTCTGGATGCCCTCGCCGATCGCGTAGAACGTGAACAGCAGAAGCGAGCCGTCGGCCGCGGTCACGTAGCCGCCGAGCGAGTACGACGTGTCGATCCAGCCCGTCTTCGCGACCACGGCGCCGCGCGCGATCGCGTTGTCGCCCGTGAAGCGCCCGGCGAGGGTGCCCGACTGCCCCGCCACCGGCAGCCCCGTCTCGATGTAGGTGAGATTGCCCTCGCGTGCGATCACCTTCTTCACGAGGGCGTTGATGAACGACGCGGGCACGGCGTTGAGGTCGCTGAGGCCCGAGCCGTCTCGGATCACGAGCTCGGTCGTCGAGAGCCCGAGCGTCGTCAGCGCGCTCTGCGTGGAGCGCTGCAGCGACGCGGCCGAGCCGTCGAGCGAACCCTGCTTCGAGGAGATCCTCGCGAGCATCTCGGCGAGCGTGTTGTCGCTCACCTTGAGCATGTAGTCGACCAGCACGCTGACCGGCTGCGACTGCACCTCGCCGAGCACCGCCTGACCGCCGAGCGCCGAGCCCGACGAGAACGTGACGTTCTCGGCCACGACGCCCTCGGTGTCGGCCGCACGCAGCGCGTCGAGGAACAGCTCGCCGGCGCGTGCGACGGGGTCGGTGCTGCGCGGGCTGTCCTGCGCGGACGGGTTGGCCCGGTCGCCGTCGACCTGGAGCGCGGTCACCTCGGAGTGGTAGCCGCGCGTCTGCTCGCTGCGCTTCCACGAGGAGTCCCACTTGTCGGCCGCCGACCAGTAGGTGGCGTCGAGCACGATCGAGGTGATCTCGGTGCCGGTGAAGTTCGCGATCGTCTGCGCGGCGAGGTCGGCGAGCTTCGGGGCGCCGCGGTAGACGCTCTCGGCGCCCGCGGGGAGCTGGCTGAGCGTCGCATCCCCGCGTCCGACGAGCACGATCGCTCCCGGCGTCGGCGAGGAGTAGACGCTCGTGGTGACGCGGAAGTCCGGCCCGAGCACCGTGAGCGCGACGGCGGCGGTGACGATCTTGAGCACGCTCGCCGTGCGCTGCGGCGAGTCGCCCTCGCGGTCGAACAGCACCTCGCCGGTGTCGTAGCGGCTCACCTGGCCGTACAGCGCCATGAGCCGCTCGTCGCGCGCCTCGAGCGCGATCGAGCACGTGCGCAGCCGGCTCGCGGCGAGCTCGCCCGCGGGGAGGGGGCGCGGATCCTTCGTCGGCGTGACGTCGGGGACGGGCGCGGCCTGCGAGCCGACCGTCACCCCGGCGAACACGGCGCCCGTGCCGAGCAGCAGGAACACGACGGCGAGGGCGCCGACCAGCCAGGCCGTCGGGTGCTTCGCGAAGACCGCGCCGAGGCCGGTCTTGGCGGGCG
>JAEWKY010000040.1 GCA_023457615.1 Actinomycetes bacterium
GCGAGCTGGGTTTAGAACGTCGTGAGACAGTTCGGTCCCTATCCGCTGCGCGCGTAGGAAATTTGAGAAGATCTATCCCTAGTACGAGAGGACCGGGATGGACGAACCTCTGGTGTGTCAGTTGTTCCGCCAGGAGCACCGCTGATTAGCTACGTTCGGAACGGATAACCGCTGAAAGCATCTAAGCGGGAAGCCGGCTTCAAGATGAGATTTCCATCCCTTCGGGGGAGAGGCTCCCAGCTAGATTACTGGGTTGATAGGCCGGATGTGGAAGTGGGGACTAAAGACCCATGGAGCTGACCGGTACTAATAAGCCGACAACTTGATAACATCAGTTTTGCTGATACTCGCGTCCACTTGTAGCTCTTGACGTACGGTCGAGAGCAGACTCGCAAGAGTCCGCACACTTGTCAGTGAACTCAGGTCCACTGATCGACATGCAAGTCAATAGTGTTACGGCGGCCATAGCGTTGGGGAAACGCCCGGTTACATTCCGAACCCGGAAGCTAAGACCAACAGCGCCGATGGTACTGCAGGGGCGACCCTGTGGGAGAGTAGGACACCGCCGGACTTCTTTCAGAAAGGGGCTACCCGTCACACGGGTAGCCCCTTTCTTCGTTAACCGCCGATCGGAGCAACGCACCGTCGGCACGTCCCGCCAGGAGCACCGATGAGCGACCCGTCGTCGCGACGCCCGAAGCCACGCACCGATCGCACGCCGCCCGGTGGTGGCGCGGGGGCCCGCAAGCCGCGCGAGGGCGGCGGCCAGAAGCCCTACGGGCGCAAGCCCGCCGACGGCGAGGGCGGGGAGCGCAAGCCGTACGAGCGCAAGCCGGCCGATGGCGAGCGGAAGCCCTACGGGCGCAAACCCGCCGAGGGCGCTCGAGGTGACCGGAAGCCGTACGACCGTCCCACGGCCGACGGCGCTCGGCGCGATCGCTCGTCGTCCGACCGCAATCCCTCCGACCGCACGCCGTACGACCGCAAGCCCGCCGACGGCCCCCGCGGCGAGCGACGGCCGTTCGACCGCGCGGCCCGTCCGCCGCGCTCCGACGCCGACGAGAGCTCGCGTCCTCGCCACGACGATCCCGAGATCCCGGAGACAATCGCCGCGAACCAGCTGGACCGCGTCGCGCGGAACGAGCTCAAGACGCTCAGCAAGGACAACGCCGACTGGGTCGCCCGCCATCTCGTGATGGCCGGTGCCCTGATCGACGAGAGCCCCGAGCTCGCCCACAAGCACGCTCTCGCGGCGGGCCGACGCGCCGGACGCATCGCGGTCGTGCGCGAGTCGGTCGGCATCACGGCCTACGCGATCGGCGAGTTCGAGCTCGCCCTGCGCGAGCTGCGCACCTACCGCCGGCTCTCGGGCAAGGACGACCAGCTGCCGCTCATGGTCGACAGCGAGCGCGGCATCGGGCGACCCGAGAAGGCGCTCGAGCTCGGCCGCTCCGTGCCGAGGGCGACGCTCGATCCGGCCGTGCAGGTGGCTCTCGCGATCGCGATGTCGGGCGCGCGACTCGATCTCGGGCAGGCGGAGGCGGCTCTCGTCGAGCTGCAGATCCCGCAGCTCGATCCCGAGCGGGCGTTCTCGTGGAGCCCCGCTCTGTTCGACGCCTACGCGACCGTGCTCGAGGACCTCGGGCGCACCGACGAGGCCGAGCAGTGGTGGCAGCGTTCGGACCGCGCCACGATCGCGCTCGAGCGCGCCGCCCTCCCGGAGGGCGAGGACACCGTCGAGATCATCGACGAGGACTGGGACCCGGATGCCCACTGAGCCGACTCGTGCCGAGCGACTCCCGAAGGGCGCGCCGCTCCAGGGCGTCGACCTGCTCCTGGCCGACCTCGACGGCGTCGTCTACAAGGGCGCGGGCGCCATCCCGCACGCGGTGGACAGCCTCAACCGCGTGCAGCGCGGCATCCGGGTCGGCTACCTGACCAACAACGCCTCGCGCACCGACGCGACGGTCGCCGCGCACCTGTCCGAGCTCGGGCTGAGCGTGCGGCCGGCCGACGTCGTCACGTCGCCGCAGGCCGCGGTGAAGCTGCTCGCCGACCTCGCGGCGCCCGGCAGCCGCATCCTGGTGGTCGGCGGCGAGGGACTCACGAGCGAGGTCGAGCGCGCGGGGTTCGTCGTCGTGCGCTCGGCCGACGATGCACCGGCGGCCGTGATCCAGGGGTTCGCCCCGCACGTCGCCTGGACGGATCTCGCGGAGGCCGCCTTCGCCCTGCGGACGCCCCGCGACGGCGAGGGCATCCCGTGGGTCGCGACCAACACCGACTGGACGATCCCGCAGGCGCGCGGCACGGCGCCCGGCAATGGCACCCTCGTGTCGGCGGTGCACACGGCGGTCGGACGACTCCCCGTCGTCGCCGGCAAGCCCGAGCGCGCGATCTTCGAGGCCGCATCCGCCCGTTTCGGCGCCGCGCGCCCGCTCGTCGTGGGCGACCGGCTCGACACCGACATCCTCGGCGCGAACCGGGCCGGGATGATCTCCGCCCTCGTGCTCACCGGCATCGACGGCCCCAAGCAGGTGCTCGCCGCCGAGCCGGACTCGCGGCCGGGATTCGTGCTCGAGGACCTGCGCGACCTGTTCGCCCCCTATCCGGTCGCGAACGAGAAGATCTCGCGCGGCGTACGGCTCGTCTCCGTCGGCCGCGCCGTCGTGCGGCACGAGGGCCGGGCCGTGACCCTCGACCGCGCGGGCTCGCCGATCGACGTGCTGCGCGCGGCCGCCGCGACCGTGTGGGGCGCGGGGGTGCCGATCTACGCGCTCGAGATCGCGCCCGAGCTCTACGCCGCGCAGCTATCGTGGGGATCATGACCGACGACTCCGACGCCCTGCTCTCGCGGCTCAAGGTCATCGAGGATCAGCCTCTCGAGGCGCGGGCCGAGCAGCTCGCCCAGGTCTACGACGAGCTCAAGGCGACGCTCGACTCCGGCGACGCGCGGCCCGGTGCCTAGCGCCCGGACCCGGCGCCTCCCGTGACCGACGCCGCACGCCTCGACGCGGAGCTCGTCCGCCGCGGGCTCGCCCGTTCCCGCGCGCTCGCGGTCGCCGCGATCGAGGAGGGCCGGGTCAGCGTCGACGGCAAGGTCGTCGCGAAGGCCGCGCTCAAGGTCGGGGCGGAGGCCGAGCTCGCGATCGAGGGCGAGCACCGCTACGTGAGCCGGGCCGCTCTCAAGCTGGTCGCGGCGCTCGACGCGTTCGCCGTCGATCCCGCCGGCCGGCTCGCCCTCGACCTCGGCGCGTCGACGGGCGGATTCACCCAGGTGCTGCTCGAGCGCGGCGCGCGTGAGGTCGTCGCGCTCGACGTCGGCCACGGTCAGCTCGCCGACGTGGTGCGCCGCGATCCGCGGGTGCGCGTCGTCGAGGGCGTCAACGCCCGGTCCCTGGACGCCGCCGGGCTCGCCGCGGTGTCGGGCACGACCGCGACGCCCGACCTCGTCGTCGGCGACCTCTCGTTCATCTCTCTCGGGCACATCGTCCCCGCGCTCGTCGCGACCACCCCGGGCGCCGAGCTCGTGCTGCTCGTCAAGCCGCAGTTCGAGGTCGGGCGGCAGGGCGTGCGCGAGGGCATCGTGCGCGACCGCGGGCTGCGCCAGGATGCCGTGGCCGGCGTGGTCTGGACGCTGTGGGACGCGGGCTTCGCGACGGCCGGCATCGCCCCCTCCCCAGTGCTCGGCGGCAACGGGAATCAGGAGTATCTCCTCTGGGCGCGGCCCGCTGTCGGAGCCGATCCACCAGAATGGGAGAGCGCGATCGCCGATCTGCCGTGACGACTAGGAGTTCCGTGAGCACCCAACGCCACCTCCTCGTCGTCGCGCACACCGGGCGCGCCGATTCCCTCGAGGCCGGTGTCGAGGTCTGCCGTCAGCTCATCGCGGCGGGGCTCACGCCGGTGCTCTCTCCCGACGAGCATCGCGACCTCCTGACGACCGCCCCCGACCTCGCGCCGGTCGCGGTGCTCGGCACCGACGTCGCGAAGACCGAGCTCGAGCTCGTGATCGTGCTCGGCGGCGACGGCACGATCCTGCGCGCCGCCGAGCTCGCGCGCGGGTGCGACGCCCCGCTGCTCGGGGTCAACCTCGGGCACGTGGGATTCCTCGCCGAGGCCGAGCGCGAGGATCTGCACGTCGCCGTCGAGCGCGCGCTCGCCCGCGACTACATCGTCGAGGAGCGCATGACGCTCGCGGTGCGCGTGAAGGTGGATGCCGAGGTCGTCTACGAGACCTGGGCCCTCAACGAGGCCTCGGTCGAGAAGGCCAGTCGCGAGCGGTCGATGGAGGTCGCGATCGAGGTCGACGGTCGGCCCATCTCGACCTTCGGCTGCGACGGGGTCGTCATGTCCACGCCGACGGGGTCGACCGCCTACTCGTTCTCGGCGGGCGGGCCTGTCGTCTGGCCGACCGTCGAGGCGCTGCTCATGGTGCCGCTCTCGGCGCACGCGCTGTTCGCGCGCCCGCTCGTCGTGGGCCCCGAGTCGTCCCTCGCGGTGGAGCTGCTGCGGCGCACGCCCGGCGCCGGCGTGCTGTGGGCCGACGGCCGGCGCACGTTCGAGCTGCCGCCCGCCGCGCGCGTGGTCGTGCGACGGTCGCCCGTGCCCGTGCGTCTGGCTCGGCTGAGCCCGCGGCCCTTCGCGGAGCGCCTCGTCAACAAGTTCGAGCTCCCGGTCGCCGGCTGGCGCGGCCCCACGAGCGGCGACACGGCCGCCGACGAGACCCCGCGTTCCGCGTCGGAGAGGCGGGAGCTCCGATGATCGAGGAGATCTCGATCCGCGATCTCGGGGTCATCGGCGAGGCACGGCTCCCGCTCGGCCCGGGGTTCACGGCGCTCACCGGCGAGACGGGCGCGGGCAAGACCATGGTCGTCACGGCGCTCGGCCTGCTGCTCGGCGACCGCGGCGACAGCGGCGCCGTCCGCTCGGGGAGCGCGCAGGCGGTCGTCGAGGGCCACTGGGAGGTCGCGGCGGACGGCGCGGTCGCGCACCGCGTGCGGGATGCCGGCGGCGACGTCGATCCGGCCGGTGACGCGGCGCGGGCGCATCTCGTGCTCGGACGCTCGGTCGGGGCGGACGGGCGCAGCCGGGCGAGCGTCGGAGGCCGCGCGGCGCCGGTCGGTGTGCTCGCGGAGCTCGCGCCGCAGCTCGTCGTCGTGCACGGCCAGTCGGAGCAGCTGCGTCTCAAGTCGGCGGTCGCGCAGCGCGAGGCCCTCGACAGGTTCGCGGGCGGGGGGTTCGCCACCGTGCTGGGCGACTACCGGGAGGCCTTCGAGCGCTGGCAGGCCGACCGCGCCGAGCTCGATCTGCTGATCGCCGAGCGCGATCGCCGTGCTCGCGAGGCCGACGAGCTGCGCGTGGCGATGACCGAGATCGAGGCGGCGGCGCCGCAGCGCGGGGAGGACGTCGCCCTCGCCGAGCAGGCCGAGCGGCTCACCAATCTCGAAGATCTCCGCATCGCGGCCACCGAGGCGCGCGAAGCGGTGTCGGCGCAGCTCACCGACGGCACCGGAACCCCCGACGCCACCGCGCTCGTCGATGCCGCCCGTCGCGCGCTCGATCGCGTCGTGGGCCACGACCCCGCGCTCGCCCCGATCGGCGAGCAGCTCGCGGCGGCCTCGTTCGCCCTGGCCGAGATCTCCGGCGCCCTCTCGAGCTACCTCGGGGCGCTCGACGCCGACGGCGCTCGCGAGCTCGAGGGCATCCAGGAGCGTCGCGCGACCCTCAACGCGCTCGTGCGCCGCTACGGTCCCACGCTCGACGACGTCGTCGACCAGCTGGAGTCCGGCAGCACGCGACTGCTCGAGCTCGACGGCGACGCCGATCGCGTGGAGCGTCTCGCCGAGGAGGTCGACGCCGGCCTCACGCGCGTGCGCGAGCTCGCCGCCCGGCTCTCCGAGCTGCGGCGCGAGGCGGCGGCGCGGCTCGAGTCGGCGGTCTCCGACGAGCTGCACGCCCTCGCGATGCCCGACGCCCGGCTGACGGTCGAGATCGTCGAGCGCGAGCTGACGCTCACCGGGCACGACCAGGTGAGTCTCCTGCTGCAGCCTCATCCCGGCGCGGAGCCGCGGCCCGTCGGCAAGGGCGCCTCGGGCGGCGAGCTCTCGCGCGTCATGCTCGCGATCGAGGTCGTGCTCGCGGGGTCCGACCCGGTGCCGACGTTCGTCTTCGACGAGGTCGACGCGGGGGTCGGCGGCGCGAGTGCGACGGAGATCGGGCGACGTCTCGCGCGGCTCGCGCAGGACTCGCAGGTGATCGTCGTCACGCACCTCGCGCAGGTCGCCGCGTTCGCCACGAACCATCTCGTGGTCGAGAAGGGCACCGACGGAGCGGTCACGACGAGCAACGTGCGTCTCGTGCACGCCGACGACCGCGCCCAGGAGATGGCCCGGCTGCTCTCGGGCTCGCCCGACTCCGAGCACGCCCTCGCGCACGCGCGAGAACTGCTCGAGCAGGCGCACGGCCGCTGGCAGTGACCACGCCCGCGAGACCTGGGGAGTGGCGCGCGCGTGTCACAGCGCAGCGTGACCATCCTGGGATACGCTGAAACCCCGTGGTGGTCAACTCGGGTCCGGTCCGTACTAAGCACATCTTCGTGACCGGGGGCGTCGTCTCGTCCCTCGGCAAGGGCCTGACCGCCGCCTCTCTCGGCAACCTGCTCACGGCGCGCGGTCTGCGCGTGAAGATGCAGAAGCTCGACCCGTATCTCAACGTCGATCCGGGCACGATGAACCCGTTCCAGCACGGCGAGGTGTTCGTCACCGACGACGGGGCCGAGACCGACCTCGACATCGGCCACTACGAGCGCTTCCTCGACATCGAGCTCGACCAGGCGGCGAACGTCACGACGGGTCAGATCTACTCGCGGGTCATCGAGCGGGAGCGGCACGGCGAGTACCTCGGCGACACCGTGCAGGTCATCCCGCACATCACCGACGAGATCAAACGCCGGATGCGCCTGCAGGCGGAGCCGCCGGCCGACGGCACCGCGGCGCCCGACGTGATCATCACCGAGATCGGCGGCACGGTCGGCGACATCGAGAGCCAGCCGTTCATCGAGTCGGCGCGCCAGGTGCGTCACGAGCTCGGTCGGCAGAACGTCTTCTTCGTGCACGTGAGCCTCGTGCCGTTCATGGGCGCGTCGGGGGAGCAGAAGACCAAGCCCACTCAGCACTCGGTGGCCGCCCTGCGCTCGATCGGCATCCAGCCGGATGCCCTCGTGCTCCGCAGCGACCGCCCGGTCTCCGAGGGCAACCGCCGCAAGATCGCACTCATGTGCGACGTCGAGGAGCGCGCCGTCGTCAACGCGATCGACGTCGCGAGCATCTACGACATCCCGACGATGCTGCACGAGCAGGGCCTCGACTCCTACATCATCGAGCAGCTGCACCTCCCGGCCGGTCCGGTCGAGTGGGACGGCTGGCAGGACCTGCTGAAGACCGTGCACGACCCGAAGCACGAGCTCACGATCGCCCTCGTCGGCAAGTACATCGATCTGCCCGACGCGTACCTCTCCGTCACCGAGGCGCTCAAGGCGGGCGGCTTCGCGCACGAGAGCAAGGTCGTCGTGAAGTGGGTCGCCTCCGACCTGTGCGAGACGCCCGAGGGTGCGGCGGCCGCGCTCGGCGACGTCGACGGCATCCTCGTGCCCGGCGGGTTCGGGGTGCGCGGCATCGAGGGCAAGCTCGGGGCGCTGAGATTCGCGCGCGAGAACAAGATCCCCACGCTCGGCATCTGCCTCGGGCTGCAGTGCATGGTCATCGAGTACGCGCGGGATGTCGTCGGCCTGGCCGGCGCGTCGTCGAGCGAGTTCGATCCGGACACCGAGTTCCCGGTCATCGCGACGATGGCGGAGCAGGTGGAGCTGCTCGAGAAGGGCGAGCTCGGCGGCACGATGCGGCTCGGGCTGTACGAGGCGAGGTTCGCGCCCGGCTCGATCGTCGAGGAGCTCTACGGCGCGCCGGTCGCGTCGGAGCGGCACCGGCACCGCTACGAGGTCAACAACGCCTACCGCGACCGCATCGCCGCGGCCGGGCTCTCGTTCTCGGGCCTCTCGCCCGACTCGTCGCTCGTCGAGTACGTCGAGCTGCCGCGCGAGGTGCACCCGTTCTACGTCGCGACGCAGGCGCATCCGGAGCTGCGGTCGCGGCCGAATCGCGCGCATCCTCTCTTCCGCGGTCTCGTCGGCGCGGCCCTCGAGCGGCAGCGCGCGTCGCGGCTGTTCGAGGTCGAGCCGGGCGAGGGCGCGGACGCCGAGGGCCTCGTCGAGGCCGAGGCGTGACCGACCTCGACGCGCTGCGCGCGGGTCCGCTCGCCGATCTGGCCGACCCGGCGCCGCTCGTCGAGCGCGAGACGGTCTTCGCGGGCCGCGTCTGGGACATCGTGCGCGACACGGTGACCTTCGGCGGCGGATCGATGGTGCGCGAGTACACCGCGCACACGGGGGCGGTCGCGATCGCCGCGATCGACGACGACGGACGCCTGCTGCTCATCAACCAGTACCGCCATCCGATCGGCACGCGCGACTGGGAGCTCCCCGCCGGACTGCTCGACCAGCCGGGGGAGCCGCCGCTCGAGGCGGCGCGACGCGAGCTCGCCGAGGAGGCCGACCTGGTCGCCGCCGAGTGGGAGCCGCTCACGAGCTTCTTCTCGTCGCCCGGCGGCAGCAACGAGGTGATCACCATCTTCGAGGCCCGCGGGCTCTCGGCCGCGCCCGAGGTGCACGACCGCACCGACGAGGAGGCCGAGATCGTGACCCGCTGGGTCGACCTCGACGAGGCGCTCGAGGCGGTGCGCGCCGGCCGGCTCCGCAACGCGCCGCTGATCATCGCGCTGCTCACCCTCCGGGCCCGACGTGGATCCGCAGCCGCCGGCTGACCTCGCCGTCGAGCTCGACCGCTACCTGCGGCACCTCGCGATCGAGCGGGGTCGCTCGCCGCACACCCTCGCGGCCTACCGGCGCGACCTCGGTCGACTGCTCGACGAGCTCGGCCGTGCGGGAGTGCGGGAGGTCGCCGCGCTGACGCCGGAGCACGTCGCGTCGTTCGCGCGCGGCCTGCGCGAGGGACCCGCCCCGCTCGCGCCCTCCTCCGTCGCCCGCACCCTCTCGAGCGTGCGCGGGTTCACCCGCTTCCTCGTCGACGAGGGGCGGATGGCGACGGATCCGGCGCTCGAGCTCGTCGCCCCGAAGCTGCCCGACCGGCTGCCGAAGGCGCTCACGATCGCGCAGGTGGAGGCGCTGCTCGCGGCCACGGACGGCGACGAGCCGGCCGTCCTGCGCGACCGCGCGCTGCTCGAGCTGCTCTACGCGACCGGCGCACGCGTCTCGGAGGCGGTCGCGCTCAACGTCGACGACCTCACCGGCGACAGCGGCACGGCCGAGGTCGTGCGACTCCTCGGCAAGGGCGGGAAGCAGCGGCTCGTGCCCGTCGGCAGCTTCGCCCGTGCCGCCCTCGACGCCTACCTCG
>JAEWKY010000041.1 GCA_023457615.1 Actinomycetes bacterium
CCGATCGGCCTCGAGCGCGCCGGGGGCTGGGGCGACACGGCGCTGCTCGTGCCGACCGCCCGGTACGTCGACGCGATCACGGGCGAGAGCTTCGAGGGCGACGGCATCCCGCTCGCCCGGCTGCTCGCGCGCTATCCCGTCGCGCTGCTGCTGCGGGAGGAGTCGTGAGCGTGCGGGTCTGGGCTCCGCTCGTCGACCGGCTCGCGGTCGAGGTCGACGGCGAGGTGCTGCCCATGACGCCCGCGCCCGGCGGCTGGTGGTCGGGGCCCGTCGTCGCCGACGGCGCGCGGTACGGCTTCCTGCTCGGCGACGACCCCGTGCCGAAGCCCGATCCGCGGGGGCGACGCCT
This sequence comes from Actinomycetes bacterium, assembly GCA_023457615.1. GTDB lineage: Bacteria > Actinomycetota > Actinomycetes > Actinomycetales > Microbacteriaceae > Pseudolysinimonas_A. The sequence continues at coordinate 350 of JAEWKY010000041.1, forward strand.
GCCCGACGGCGTGCACGGACTGAGCGAGGCGACGCCCCCGAGGATCGCGGAGGTCGGCGACTGGGCCGGGCGGGCGCTCACGGACGGCGTCATCTACGAGCTGCACGTCGGCACGTTCACCGCGGAGGGCACCCTCGACGCCGCGATCGCGCGGCTCGGTCATCTCGTCGACCTCGGCGTCGCCTTCGTGGAGCTGCTGCCGGTGAACGCCTTCAACGGCACCTGGAACTGGGGCTACGACGGCGTCGCCTGGTTCGCGGTGCAGGAGTCGTACGGCGGGCCCGACGCGTATGCGCGGTTCGTCGCGGCGTGCCACGAGCGCGGGCTCGGCGTCATCCAGGACGTCGTCTACAACCACCTCGGGCCGAGCGGCAACTACCTCCCGCTGTTCGGCCCCTACCTCCGCGAGGAGGGCGCGAACACGTGGGGCGCCGAGGTGAATCTCGACGAGCCCGAGGTGCGGCGCTACATCCTCGACAACGCCCGCATGTGGTTCGAGGAGTACGGCGTCGACGGGCTGCGGCTCGACGCGGTGCACGCCCTCCGCGACACGTCGGGCGAGCACATCCTCGCCGCCCTCGCCCGCGAGACCCACCAGCTCTCCCGGCGCCTCGGTCGCCCGCTCACCCTGATCGCGGAGTCCGACCTCAACGACCCCGTCATGTTCCGCCCCCGGTCCGCGGGCGGGCACGGGCTCACCGCCCAGTGGAGCGACGACTACCACCACGCCGTGCACGTCGCGCTCACGGGGGAGACCACGGGCTACTACGCCGACTTCGCCCCGCTCTCCGCCCTCGGCACGGTCGCCACCCGGGGCTTCTTCCACGCCGGCACGTGGTCGTCGTTCCGCGAGCGCGAGCACGGCGTGCCGCTCGACGACGACACCGAGGCCTGGCGGCTCGTCACGTTCTCGCAGGACCACGACCAGATCGGCAACCGCGCGACGGGCGACCGGCTGACGGCATCCCTCTCGCCGCGTCGTCTCGCGATCGCCGCCGTGCTCACGGTGCTCAGCCCGTCCACGCCCATGCTCTTCATGGGCGAGGAGTGGGGCGCGTCGACGCCCTGGCAGTTCTTCACCTCGCACCCCGAGCCCGACCTCGGCCGCGCCACCGCCGAGGGCCGCATCGCGGAGTTCTCCCGCCACGGCTGGGATCCGGCGGTCGTGCCCGACCCGCAGGACCCCGAGACGTTCCAGCGCTCGAAGCTCGACTGGCGCGAGCTCGACGCCGAGCCGCATGCGACGCTCCTCGCCCGGTACCGCGAGCTCATCGCCTTGCGGCGGCGCGAGCCCGACCTGCGCAGCCCCCGGCTGGGCGACCTGCGCGCCGAGGTCGACGAGGCGTCGCGGCGGGTCGCGCTCGAGCGCGGCGGCCTGCGCATCCTGATCAACCTCGGCGAGACCGACTGGGCGCCCGGCCTCGCGGGCGAGCTGCTGTTCGCCACCTCGGAGGACGTCGCCGCCGACCCCCTGACGCTGCCGCCCGACTCGGCGGCGGTCGTGCGGATGCCCGGCTAGCACCGGCCCTCCAAGCTGGCAAGCCCTGGGATCTTCCGGGGCGTCGGACGAGCATGGGATGACCATGACTCTCACCGCCGATCGCCGGGCACGCACCCCGTCCCGCAGCGTGCGGTCCGGATCCTCCGCCACCGCACCTCTCGCCTCTCCGCCGGCACGCCCGGCGCTCACCCTCTCCCGCGTGCTCGACGACGTCTACCGCGTCACCGAGGCCGGTCGCACCGTGGGCTACGTCCAGCTCGCCGGGCCGATCTTCGTGTCGCTCCTCGGCGAGGTCTACAACACATCGGTCGAGGTCGCGCAGTGCCTCGACCTGGAGACCGCCGTCCTGCGCCTCGAGCGCGCCCGCGCATGAAGCGCGTCGCCTACGCCGGCGGCTCGTTCCTCACCGGAGACACGATCGCCGACGCGCTGCTCGACTACGCCGCGGTGCTCGCCCGCGCGGGTCAGGCGGACCGCGTCACGGTGCCCGGGATCGGCGCCGACGATCGCGTGACCGAGTTCGACATGGTCGTGGGCCCGGCGAGTCAGCTCATCGCCGAGGCGGTCGAGCTCGCCGGCGAGGAGCTCGACGCCCCCGACTTCGTCGCCGACCTCGAGGTGCGCGCCCGGCGCGCGCGGGCGGGACGGATCGGCGAGCCCGGACCCTACGACGGTGCGTGAGGGCGGCTCAGCGCAGCGTCGCCTCGTCGATCTCGATGCCGCGGGCCGCGTTCGCCGCGAGGCTCATCGCCTCGATGAGGTCCTGGTCGATCGCGGCGGGCGAGCCGCCGTCGAACTTGTAGTGCAGGTCGCACGCGGGGTGCACCCAGATCGAGCTGCGGCCGCCGCCCACGTCGACCGCGTCGTGCCACGAGATGAGGAACGGCTCGTTGCGGCGCAGCTTCGAGGTCGCGACGAGCTTGAGATGCGCGAGGATGCGGTCGTCGATGCGGATCGGCGTGCGCGAGGCCCCGTAGAACAGCGTTCCCACAGAAGCGACCTTACGGCGTGGCGCGCCGCATGAGCGACGACCTGCTGAGCGGGCTCGCGGATGCGGTGGGCGCCCGGGCGACCTCCCGCGGCTGGACCGTGGCGGTCGCGGAATCGCTCACCGGCGGCGCGCTGAGTGCCGAGCTCGCGAAGGCCGAGCACGCCGGCGAGTGGTTCGCGGGCGGTGTCGTGGCCTACACGGGGACGACGAAGTTCCGCGTGCTCGACGTGCCGGAGGGCCCGGTCGTGACGCCCGAGGCCGCTCGCGCGATGGCGTTCGGCGTGCTCGAGCTGACGGGGGCGGATGCCGCGGTCGCGGTCACCGGCGTCGGCGGGCCCGGCGAGGAGGAGGGCCGTCCGGCCGGCACCGTGTTCGTCTGCGCGGCGACCCGCGACACCGTGCGCGACGCCGCCCACGCGTTCGACGGCGGTCCCGAGCGCGGCGTCGCGCTCTCGATCGAGCACGCGCTGCGTCGGCTGGCCGACGTCCTGAGCTGACCGCCGCGGGCCGACAC
>JAEWKY010000042.1 GCA_023457615.1 Actinomycetes bacterium
CGCCTGCACCTCGGCGCGCGCCGACGCCTCCTGCGAGCGGAGCTCGGCCACCGCGGCGAGGTGACGCGCCTCGAGCACGGCGGGAGAGGCATCCACCTCGGACCCGCGGGACCGCGCGCGCACGACCAGGCCGCCGACCACGCCGCCGAGCAGGAGCCCGACCAGCAGGCCGATGATGAGGGTGAGCGTCGCATCCATGCTGGAAGTGTCCCAACCGCCTCCGACAGTGGCCGCGACCGACCCTCGGTAGCGAAGAAAATGTTCGGGAAATGTCAAGCGGTTAGCTTGTCCCCATGACCACCACCGTGCTCGACCACTGGGTCTCCGGCGCCGCCTTCGCCGGCGACAGCACCCGCACCGCGCCCGTGTACGACCCCGCCCGCGGCGTCGTGCAGAAGGAGGTGCGGCTCGCCTCCTCCGCCGACGTCGACGCCGCGGTCGCCGCCGCGAAGGCCGCCTTCCCGGCGTGGTCGGACGCGTCGTGGAACAAGCGGCAGGCGGTGCTCTTCGCCTTCCGCGAGATCGTCAACGCGCGCAAGGACGAGCTCGCGGCGATCCTCACGAGCGAGCACGGCAAGGTGACCCCGGATGCCCTCGGCGAGATCGCCCGCGGCCTCGAGGTGATCGAGTTCGCGTGCGGCATCCCGCACCTGGCGAAGGGCGAGTACACCGAGAACGCCTCGAGCGGCGTGGACGTCTACTCGCTGCGTCAGGCGCTCGGCGTGGTCGGCATCATCTCGCCGTTCAACTTCCCGGCGATGGTGCCGATGTGGTTCTTCCCGATCGCGATCGCGCTCGGCAACGCGGTCGTGCTGAAGCCCTCGGAGAAGGACCCGACCGCGGCGATCTGGATGGCGCAGGCGATGAAGGAGGCCGGTCTGCCCGACGGCGTGCTCAACGTGCTGCACGGCGACAAGGTCGCGGTGGACGGCATCCTCGACCACCCGGATGTGGCGTCGGTGAGCTTCGTCGGCTCGACGCCGATCGCGAAGTACGTCTACGAGCGCGGCACCGCGGCGGGCAAGCGCGTGCAGGCGCTCGGCGGCGCGAAGAACCACATGCTCGTGCTGCCCGACGCCGACCTCGACCTCGTCGCCGACTCCGCGGTCAACGCGGGCTTCGGCTCGGCGGGCGAGCGCTGCATGGCCATCTCGGTCGTCGTCGCGGTCGAGCCGATCGCCGACGACCTCATCCCGAAGATCGTCGAGCGCATGAAGACGCTCAAGGTCGGCGACGGCACCCGCGGCTGCGACATGGGCCCGCTCATCACGAAGGAGCACCGCGACAAGGTCGCCGGCTACCTCGACGTCGCGGCGCAGGACGGCGCCGACCTGATCGTCGACGGCCGCGGCATCGAGGTCGACGGCGAGAGCGACGGCTTCTGGCTCGGCCCGACCCTCATCGATCGCGTGCCGACCACGAGCGACGTCTACACGCACGAGATCTTCGGACCGGTGCTGTCGGTCGTGCGCGTCGCGTCGTACGACGAGGGGCTCGCGCTCATCAACGGGTCGCCGTACGGCAACGGCACGGCGATCTTCACGAACGACGGCGGCGCGGCCCGCCGCTTCCAGCGCGAGGCGACGGTGGGGATGATCGGCATCAACGTGCCGATCCCCGTGCCGGTCGGCTACTTCTCGTTCGGCGGCTGGAAGGACTCGCTGTTCGGCGACACGAAGGCCTACGGCCCCGACGCCATCCACTTCTTCACGCGCCAGAAGGCGATCACGAGCCGCTGGCTCGATCCGTCCCATGGCGGCATCAACCTGGGCTTCCCGACGAACTGATCGTGGAGCCCGAGGCGGTCGTCGCCGCCACCGTCGCGGCGCTTCGGGATGCCGGAGCGCCGACCGAGGTGCGCGTCGCGACCCTGCGCGGGGCGTTCGGTCGCGTGCGGCTGCATCCCGTCGGCGAGGTGTGGCGGCTCGGCGCGCTGTGCCTCGGCGACGACGGGACGGTGTACGCGACGGGCGACGTGCTCGTCGTGACCGAGCCGACGCATCCGAATCACCGCTCCGCGGTCGCTCTCGAGCGCAACGAGCTGCGCGCCCAGCTCGTGCGCGCCGGAGTGCGGGTCGGCGCGACGGCCGTGGTGGATGCCCGGCCGCTCGACCTCGACGCCGCCGATCCGCCCCTCGTCGCCCTCGACGACGGGCTCGGCGTGCTCTGGACGCCCGGGGGTGCGGCCGTGCCCTTCGCGGCGTACCTCGCCGAGCGGGCCGAACTCCTCATCCACCCGCCGCAGCGCGCGACCGACTGACGCGCTAGCGGCCCGCGGCGTAACCCTGGCCGCCGCGCGGGTTGGCGGCGGCGAAGAGCACCCCGTCGTCGCCGATGCCGACCGCGGAGAGCCGTCCGAGCGTCCAGTCGCCCGCGCGCGCGACGTCGTGCCCGCGGGCCGCGAGCCCGTCGATCACGGCGTCGCCGAGCCGGTCCTCGACCACGAGCCCCGCGGGTTCGAAGACCCGCGGCTCGAACGACGACACGTGCGACGTCGTGTGGAACGCGGGAGCGTCGATCGCCGCCTGGGGGTCGTACCCGCCCACGATCCTCCGCAGCAGGTAGGGGAGCTGCCACTGGGCCTGCTGATCCCCGCCCGGCGTGCCGAGCGCCTCGACGGCACGCCCGCCGCGCAGCACGAGCGTCGGCGCGAGGGTCGTGCGCGGCCGTCGCCAGGGCGCGAGCGCCGACGGGGAGGCCGGGTCGAGCCACGCCATCTGCAGCCGCGACCCGAGGCAGAACCCGAGCTCGGGGAGATAGGGCGACGACTGCAGCCAGCCGCCCGACGGGGTCGCGGAGACGATGTTGCCGTGCCGGTCGATCACGTCGAGGTGGCACGTGTCGCCGCGCGTCGCGCCGTCCCGCCGCACGGTCGGCTCACCCGTGCCGTGCAGCACGGCGCCGGTCGGTCCGAGCAGCGGGGGAGTCCAGGGC
>JAEWKY010000043.1 GCA_023457615.1 Actinomycetes bacterium
GCCCCTCCCAGATCGTCTGGACGAGCAGGTCCGGCGCCGCCCCCATCTGCACGAAGGGATCGATGAAGATCTTGTAGAGGATGTCCATCAGGCCGCTCCGTCATTCCGGGGCCGCGAAGCGGAACCCCGAACCCGTGACGGGGCTGCGGAGCGTGATCGTGGGTTCCGGATCTCAGCTTCGCTTCGTCCGGAATGACAGAGCGTCAATGCGGCACTCCCAGATAGGCGTCGATCACCTTCGGGTCGCGCTTCACGTCCGCCGGCACGCCGTCGGCGATCTTGCGGCCGTATTCGAGGACGACCACGCGGTCGGACAGCTCCATCACGACGCCCATATCGTGCTCGATCAGCGCGATGGTCGTGCCGAACTGCGCGTTCACGTCGAGGATGAAGCGGCACATGTCCTCCTTCTCCTCGAGGTTCATGCCCGCCATCGGCTCGTCGAGCAGCAGCACCTCGGGCTCCGACGCGAGCGCGCGGGCGAGGGCGACGCGCTGCGCCTGCCCACCCGAGAGGGCTCCCGGATGCCGGTCCGCGAGCGCGGTCAGGTCGAGTCGGTCGAGCCACGGCTGCGCCGCCTCGCGCGCGGCTCGCCACGACCCGAGACGGACGCGCTGCGCGAAGGCGACGTTGCCGCGCACGGTCAGATGCGGGAAGAGCAGGAAGTCCTGGAAGACGACGCCCACCCCGCGACGCTCGGCCGGCAGCGCGGCGAGGTCGCGGTCGTCGAGCCGCACGCTCCCCCGGGCGTCGGCGAGCCCCGCCACCCCCGCCAGAATGCTCGACTTGCCCGCCCCGTTCGGGCCGACGATGCCGAGCACGCGCCCCGCGGGCAGCTCGAAGGCGGCTCCGACGTCGAACGCGTCGCGGGGAACGGCCACCTCGACCCGTAGCGTGCTCACCGGACGACTCCGGGCATCCAGCGGTCGCGCAGCGCGAGCAGCACGACGAGCGAGACCGCGAGCAGCACGAGGGCGAGGGCGATCGCGGCATCGGGGTCGGAGTTCATCGCGAGGTACGACGCGATGGGCAGCGTGCGCGTCACGCCCGGGAACGACCCCGCGAACGTGATCGTCGCGCCGAACTCGCCGAGCGCGCGCGTGAAGCACAGCACCGCGCCGGCGGCGATCCCGGGGGCGACGAGCGGCAGCGTGACGAGGCGGAACACCTGGGCCGGCGACGCGCCGAGGGATGCCGCCGCCGCCTCGCTGCGACGGTCCGCCGAGCGGAGGGCGCCCTCGACCGCGAACACGAGGAACGGCATCGCGACGAAGGTCTGCGCGATCACGACGGCGGGGGTCGTGAAGGGCAGGGTGATCCCGACCTCGGCGAGCCACTGACCCAGGATGCCGCGGCGGCCGAGCAGCAGGAGCAGCGCGATGCCGCCGACCACGGGCGGCAGCACGAGCGGGATCGTGATCGCGGCCCGCAGCAGCCGTCGGGGGACGACCGGCCAGTGCACCGCGTGCGTCAGCAGCACGGCGAGCGGGATGCCGAGCACGAGGCAGGCGACCGTGCTCACCGCGGCCGTGCCGAGCGAGAGCAGGAGCGCCTCGACCACCGTGTCGCTCGCGAGGAGCGCGGGCAGCTCCGCCCACGGCGCGCGGAGCACGAGCCCGACGAGGGGGAGGACGAGGAGCGCGAGGCCGAGGCCGCCGAGGACGACGACCGCGGGGCCCGGCCGCCTACGGCAGCCCGAAGCCGGCATCGGTCAGCGCCTCGCGCCCCATCCCGCCGAGCACGAAGTCGACGAAGGCCTGCGCCGCCTCGGCGTTCGGAGCGTCGGCGAGCAGCGAGATCGGGTACTCGTTGACGACCGACGCGGCCTCCGGGAGCTCGATCCCCTCGACCTCGTCGCCCGCGGCGATCACGTCGGTGCGATAGACGAGCGCGGCATCCGCCTCGCCGAGCGCGACCTTCGTGAGCGCGGCGCGCACGTCCTCCTCGAGGGTGTCGACGCTCGCGACGACGCCCTCCTGCGCGAGCAGCTTCTCGGCCGCCGACCCGCACGGCACCGCGGGATCGCACAGGGCGATCGCGAGGTCGGGGTTCGCGAGGTCGGCGAGACCCGTCACGCCGCCGGGATTGCCGGCGGGGACGGCGAGCTCGAGCACGTTCGTCGTGAAGATCACCGGGTCGACGGTGAGACCCGCCTCGGTGACCGTCGTCATCGTCGACGGGTCGGCACTCGCGAACACGTCGGCGGGCGCGCCCGACACGAGCTGCTCGGCGAGAGCGGAGGAGCCTCCGTAGCTCAGCACGATCTCGACTCCGGGGTGCCGAGACTCGAACTCCGCGGCGAGGTCGTCGAAGACGTCCGTGAGCGAGGCGGCGGCGAGCACGGTGACGGTGCCGCCGAGGCCGTCGCTCGAGTCGACGGGAGCGGATGCCGCGCAGCCGGCGAGGAGCAGGATGCCCGCACCCGCGGCAAGCCTCCTCACAGCGCCTCCACGGTGACGGTCGTCGCCTTGGCGCTCGCGACGACGAGGACGCCGGGCTCGAGACCGAGCTCCTCCGCGGCCTCGCGGGTCATGAGCGAGACGACGCGGAACGGACCGGCCTGCACGTCGACCTGCGCCATGACGCCGTCGAGCTGGACGCGCGTGACGATGCCGGTGAGCCGGTTGCGGGCCGACGCCTTCGCGAGCGGGAACGCCTCGGCGAGCGCCGACGCCGCCTCGGGCTCCCGCAGGAGCGGGAGGAGGTCCACCCCGGCGATCGCCTGACGGCCGTTCTCGGCCTTCCGCACCGGGAGCTTCCCCGCGTCGCCCCAGCGGCGCACGGTGTCGTCGCTCACCCCGAGCAGGGCGGCGGCCTCCTTGACGGAGAACTCGTTCATCCCGCCATCCTGCCATGCTGCCGCATCCGCGGGCCGAACCGCAGCAATGCACCGCAGACGCGGTTGCGTAGGGGGACGGCTCCTCCGCGGGCGGTGCCGCACGCCGCGAGCGCGACCGGCCGCGCGCTGGAAGGATGGGGGGATGGCCGTCGACCCCGGATCCCCGCGCTACGCGCGGCAGCGCATCCTCGCCGGGTTCGGCCCCGACGCCCAGTCGAAGCTCGCGGCGGCCCACGTCGTCGTCGTGGGCGCGGGCGGCCTCGGCAGCTCCGCGCTGCCGATCCTCGCGGCGGCGGGCGTCGGCAGCATCACGATCGTCGACGACGACGCCGTCTCCGTGAGCAACCTGCACCGGCAGACGCTGCATCTGCCCGCCGACCTCGACCGCGGCAAAGCCCGGTCCGCGGCCGACCGCCTCGCCGCCCTGTCGCCCGAGACCCGGGTCACGGTCGTCGAGGAGCGCTTCGAGGCGGGCAGGACCTTCGACCTGCTGCTCGACGCCGACGTGCTCGTCGACGCGACCGACAACCCGGCCGCCCGCTATCTCGCGAACGACGCGGCGGCGATCCGCGGCATCCCGCTCGTCTGGGGTTCGGCCCTCGCCTACGCGGGTCAGGTAGGCGTCGCGTGGGACGAGAAGGGCGTCGACTACCGCGACCTCTTCCCGGAGGACGGCGACGCGGCGACCGGCGACACGTGCGACGTCGTCGGGGTGCTGCCGAGCGTGCCCGCCGTCATCGGGTCGATGATGGCGACCGAGGTGCTCAAGCTGCTCACGGGTGTCGGCGAGCCGCTCGTCGGACGCGTCGCCGCCTACGACGCCCTGAGCGGCCGCACTCGCGAGATCGAGTACCGCCGCGATCCGGAGGCGCCGCGCCCCGGGTCGCTCGAGGAGAGGACGGCCGCGAAGGTGGACGACCCGCAGCGCACGATCAGCCCCGAGGAGCTGCGCGACGAGCTCGCCGGCCCGAACCCGCCGGTGCTGCTCGACATCCGCGAGCCGTGGGAGGCCGAGATCGTCGCCATCCCCGGGTCGACGCTCATCCCGATGGGGCGGATCCCCGAGGTCGTGACGCAGCTCGACTCCGATGCGGAGACCGTCGTGTACTGCCACCACGGGGTGCGGTCGGCGCGGGTGCTCGAGTTCCTCGAGCAGAGCGGCTTCACCGCCGCCCGGCACCTGACGGGCGGCGTCGACGCGTACTCCGTCAAGGTCGACCCGTCGCTCGCGCGGTACTGACGATGGCCCGCACGCCCGTCGCCGAGCACGAGGGTCGCGTGCGGGCGCTGCTCGCGCCGCTGCGCACGCGCGACGCGGAGGAGGTGCCCGTCGCGGCGGCCCTCGGACGCGTGCTCGCTCACGCGGTCGTCGCGCCGATCGACCTGCCGCCCTTCCGCAACTCGCAGATGGATGGATTCGCGGTCGTCGCCGCGGAGACCCCCGGAACCCTCCCGATCGCGGGAGAGGTGGCCGCGGCCGCGGGAACGCCCGCACCGCTCGCGCCGGGCACCGCCGTGCGGATCATGACCGGTGCGCCGATCCCCGAGGGCGCGGATGCCGTGGCGCCGGTCGAGGACACGGTGACGACCGACGACGGCCGGGTCGCGATCGCGTCGAGGTGGGCGTCCGGGTCGTACGTGCGCGACGTCGGGTCGGATCTCGCCGCGGGCGCCGAGCTGCTCCCCGCGGGGCTGCGGCTCGCGTCCCGACACCTCGCGGCCCTCGCCGCCGCCGGACTCGCCTCCGTCACGGTCGGGTCGCGCGTGCGGGTCGCCGTCATCTCGACCGGCTCGGAGCTCGTCGCCCCCGGGCAGCCGCTCGGACCGGGGCAGATCGCCGACTCGAACGGCACGGCGCTCGTCGCGGCTGCTCGGGACGTCGGCGCCGAGATCGTGCTCGAGGGGCGCGTCGTCGACGACTCCGACGCGTTCGCCGCCCTGCTCGACGCGGCCCTCGCCGCCGAGGCGGAGCTCGTGCTCACCTCCGGCGGCATCTCGATGGGGAACCACGAGGTCGTGCGCGACGCCCTCGAACCCCTCGGCGCGACGATCGACGTGCTCGCGATGCAGCCCGGCGGTCCGCAGGCGATCGCGTCGTACCGCGGCATCCCGGTCGTCTGCTTCCCCGGCAACCCCGTGTCCAGCCAGCTGTCGTTCCTGCTCTTCGTCGAGCCGATCCTGCGCGAGATCGCCGGGCTGCCCGACCGCATCCGCGTCACCCGCGTCCTCGAGACGGCCGTGACGAGCCCGCCCGGCAAACGGCAGTTCCTGCGCGGGCGCGCGCTGCCCGACGGGCGGGTCGCGACGGTGGGCGGTGCGTCGTCGCACCTCGTCGCGGCGCTCGCCGCCGCCGACGTGCTCCTCGACGTGCGCGAGGACGCGACCGAGCTGCCCGCGGGCGCGACTGTGGAAACCTGGGAGCTATGACCGAGCTCACGCACCTCGACGACGAAGGTCGCGCGCGCATGGTGGATGTCGGCGGCAAGGCCGTCACCCGACGCGTCGCCGTCGCGACGGGTCGCCTCGAGACGACCCCGCGGGTCGTGGCGCTGCTGCTCTCCGACGGCCTCACGAAGGCCGACGCCCTCGCGACCGCCCGGATCGCGGGCATCCAGGCGGCGAAGCGCACGAGCGAGCTCATCCCCCTCGCCCACCTCCTGCCGCTCGAGAAGGTCGTCGTCGAGTTCGAGCCGGCCGAGTCGTCGATCGAGATCCGCGCCACGGTGGCCGTCACGGCGAAGACGGGCGTCGAGATGGAGGCTCTCACCGCGGTCGCGGTCGCGGGACTCACGCTGCACGACATGGTCAAGGCGGTCGACCCGGCGTGCGTGCTCGGCGACATCCGGCTCGTCGAGAAGACGGGCGGCAAGCACGGCCACTGGAGCCCCGACGGCTCCGCGCACCCCGGTCACGGCGAGCGCTCCCCCCGCGGCGCCGCCGTCGTGCTCGTGTCGTCGACCGGAGCGGCCGCGGGCTCGCGGGACGACCGCACCGGGCCGGTGATCGTCGCGTGGATGCGCGCGCAGGGCTACACGATCGACGAGCCCGTCGTCGTGCCCGACATCGACATCGAGCGCGCCCTCGCCGCGGCGGTCGCGGGCGGGCCCGCGCTCGTCGTCACGACGGGCGGCACCGGCATCCATCCGCAGGACCGCACGCCCGAGGCGACCCGGGCGGTGCTCGACCGCGAGCTGCCCGGGATCGCCGAGGCCATCCGAGCGGCGGGGCGGGCGGTGACCCCCACGGCGTCGCTCAGCCGGGCCCTCGCGGGCCTCGCGGGGTCGACGATCGTCGTGAACCTCCCGGGGTCGCCCGGAGGCGTCCGGGACGGGCTCGCGGTGCTCGAGGCGCTCCTCCCCCATGTCCACGACCAGCTCGCAGGCGGCACGCATGAGTGAGCCCGTCGCCCTCGTCACCGACGCGCCGATCGACCGCGCGTGGCTCGAGGCGCAGGTGCTCACCGACGCCGACGGCGCGCTCGTCGTGTTCGAGGGCGTCATCCGGGATCACGACCACGCCGACGCCGTCGCGAGCCTCGACTACCAGGCGCATCCCGACGCCGAGCGGTTCCTCGCCGACGTGTGCGCGTCGGTCGCGGCGTCGTCGGGGCTGCGGGTCGCGGCGGCGCACCGGGTCGGGCACCTCGAGGTCGGCGAGGTCGCCCTCGTCGCCGTCGTCGCCGCGCCGCACCGCGCGGAGGCCTTCGCCGCGTGCGCGACGCTCGTCGACGAGATCAAGCAGCGCGTGCCGATCTGGAAGCGCCAGCACCTCGCCGACGGCCCCTCGGAGTGGGTCGGGCTCTAGCCGGGACGGCCGGGCTCAGCCGCCCGAGAACGGCGGCAGCACGTCGACGCGGGCGGTGATCGGGCGAGCGGGATCGCGCGTGACGACCCCGTCGACGAGGAACGACCCCTTCGCGAGCACGGCGGCCAGGGCCGGGTAACTCGCCAGGAGAGTGTCGCGCAGCTCGCCGACCGTGGCGACGGCGAGGCGCTCCTCGTCGCGCCCGGCGGCCTCCGCCGCCGCCGCGAAGTAGCGCACGAGCACGCCGTCCGGCAGCTCAGCCACCGATCGCGCCCATCGAGCGCTCGGGCCGCACGAAGTCGTCGGCGTCGATGCCGTGCCCCGCCTGCTTGTTCCACATCGCGCCGCGCCAGCGCGACGCGATCTCGGCATCCGACGCCCCTCCGCGCAGGAGCGCGCGCAGGTCGGTCTCGTCGTCGCCGAAGAGGCACGACCGCACGGTGCCCTCGGCGGTGAGACGGGTGCGGTCGCACGCCTCGCAGAACGAGCGGGTGACGGAGGCGATGACGCCGACCGTCGCGGAACCGCCGTCGACCGCCCACTCCTCGGCGGGCGCCGCCCGGTCCTCACGACCCGCGGGGGTGAGGGTGAAGCGCCGCCCGAGCTCGGCCAGCAGCTCCGCGGCGGAGACGAGGTTGTCGCGCCGCCAGGTCTCGTCGGCGTCGAGCGGCATCTGCTCGATGAAGCGCAGCCGAACGTCGTTCTCGAGGGCCCAGGCCAGCAGCGCGCCGGCATCCGGCAGCGTCTCGCGCAGGGCGACCGCGTTGATCTTGATCGGCCCGAGCCCCGCCGCGCGCGCGGCGTCGAGCCCGCGCAGCACCGCCGGCAGCCGGTCGCGACGGGTGACGGCGGCGAAGTGCTCCCGGTCGATCGTGTCGAGCGACACGTTGAGGCGGGTCAGACCCGCGGCCGCGAGCGCCGACGCGCGACGGTCGAGCCCGACGCCGTTCGTCGTCATCGCGAGCGGGATGCCGGGAGCGACCGCCGAGGAGGCGCGGACGATGTCGACGAGATCGGGACGCGTGAGCGGCTCGCCCCCCGTGAAGCGCACCTCGCGCACGCCGAGGTCGTGCACCGCGATGCCGACCAGCCGGCCGATCTCGTCGGCGCTCAGCAGCTCCCGCGCGGGGATCACCGGCAGCCCCTCGGCGGGCATGCAGTAGGTGCAGCGCAGCGAGCACGCGGAGGTGATCGAGACCCGCAGGTCGCGCGCCACCCGCCCGAAGCGATCGACGAGGTCGGCGGTGTCGGGGCGCCCCTCGACCGACGGCGCGGCGGCGGGATCGCGGCGCAGCACCGGGATTCCGAGCGCGACGGGGGGCATCCCGTCAGCCTACGGCGCGGGGGTTCGCGACGCTGCGAAAGTGAGGTTGACTGGGTTCGTGCGCCGACTCGCCGGACCCGCCGCCCTCGCGCTCGTACTGCCCCTCGCCGCGTGCGCGGCCGTGCCGAGCGACGCCGGGGTGGATCTCGTGCGCGCCGGCTGCCCGACCGACATCCGCATCCACACCGACGACCTCCCGCGCGCCGAGTGGGGCTTCCTCTACGCGCTCCTCGACGCCGACGCGATCGACGTCGGCGACGACGAGCTCACCGCGCCCCTCCTCGTCGACGGGGAGACCACGGGCACGACGCTCACGATCATGCTCGGCGACCGGCTCGACGGCGTCAGCGTGAACACCCTCCTCCAGGAGGACCCGGGCATCCTCCTCGGCGCAGTCGACACCGATGTCGCCCTGCTCGATGCGCGACGCGCCCCGACGGTCGGCGTCTTCGCGCCGCTCGCCCGCGACCCCCGGCTGCTCTACTGGGACGCCACCGCCTACCCGAACCTGCGCGACATCGAGAACTTCCGCGCGACCTCGACGCCCGACGGCGCGGCGCTCATGCCCGTCGCGGCCGTGCCCGGCGACCCGTTCACGAGCTACGCGCTCGGGATGGGCTGGATCACGCCGGAGCAGATCGAGGCGGGCACCGACGTCGAGGTCGAGCTCACGGTGCCCGCGTTCTTCGAGAGCGGGGGGCTGCGCGCCCAGGCGGGCGACGCGCTCACCGTGCCCCACCTCCTCGCCGGCCCCGAGGCGCCGCGTCCCGCGCGCTGGCAGGTGATCGACGCCCTCGGCTACACGCGCGACGCGGGGGTGCTGTCGGCCGAGCCGCACACCCTCGTGCGCTCGAGCGACTGCCTGCACGCCCTCGTGCCGATCCTCCAGCGTTCACTCGTCGACTACCTCGACGAGCCCGAGCGCGTGAACGAGCTGCTCGTCGAGCTCTCCGCCCAGTTCGGCGACGAGACCTACGACGCGGAGGCCGTCGCGTTCGCGAGCGAGGAGCTGCTCGCCCAGCGCTTCGCCGGCAACGCGCGCGACGACACGATCGGCGACCTCGATATGGGCCGGGTGCGCGGACTCTTCGAGAACGCGATCCCGGCGTGGAACGACGCGGAGCTGCCGGTGCCGTCGGGGGTCTCGCCGTCCGACATCGTCACCAACCGCTTCATCGACCGCTCGATCGGGCTCTAGCCGCCCGCATCCCGCACGCCCCGCGGGCGCCGGTCGCCTCAGAGCAGGTGCCGCGAGCCCCCGCCGCGCCCGGGTGACACCGCCGCGGGCGCCGGATCGCTCGCGACGACGCCGACCGTCTCGACCGACTTCGCGTACTGGAAGCCCGCCCGGGCGGTGAACTCGTCGTCCTCGACGGTGTAGCGCCCCTGGAGCCCCGAGGCCACGACGCGCCAGGGCCGCACGTTCGACGGCGTCAGCGCGGAGCCGTTGTCGGAGACGAACTGCCGGTAGTCGTAGTCGTAGCCGTACGGCGTGTCGAGCCGCAGCGAGAAGGTGTCGACCGCGATCGTGCCCGCGGCGAGGTCGATCTGCAGCAGGCGCTGGAAGCCGGTCGCGCGTTCCCCCGTGTGCGTGCGGTACTCCTGGTAGTCGGCGACGAGCTCGGTGACCGTGTGGCCCGGGATGCCGCCGGCGTCCTCGGTGCGCAGCTGGCCGAGTCCGTGGAAGTGGCCCGAGAGCACGAGCACGACGTTGCGGTTCGGGGCGATGAGCCGGTCCCACAGCTCCTGCCCGCGCGAGACCCAGCGCGACGAGCTCGAGCGGGACGCGGGCCCCTCGAGCGTGTCCGGCGTGACGTGCTCGTGCGTCGAGAGGATCACGTTGTGGTCGGGATGCGCGGCCACCACCTTCTGCGCCCAGACGATCTCCCGGTCGTCGAACGCGTACGGCAGCGAGAGCATGAGGAACCTCGCCCCGGCCTGCTCGAAGGTGGAGAAGCTCGCCGAGTTGTCGCCGGGCGCGAGCGACCCGCCGTACCACTCCTCGCCGGCGTACCGGGAGGGGCCGAAGTAGGCGTTGAAGAGCGACGCGTCGCCGCCCCGGAGGTTGTCGTGGTTGCCCGGCAGCACGCTGTTCGGCACGCCCGCCTCGTCGAGGATCGCCTGGATGCGCGACGCCCGCTCGAACTCCCGCAGCGCGCGCTCGGGGGTCTGCTCGGGCTCGACCCAGTTCTGGATGACGTCTCCCGTGTGGGTCGCGAACGCGATCTTGCGCCCGGGCGCGTTGGCGGCGATCCAGGAGGTGATCGCGGCGTACACCTCGGGATACGACTCGGTCAGGTACTGCGTGTCGGTGATGTGCGAGATCGCGAGGTCGTAGCCCTCCGGGTTCTCGAGCGCACCGTCGGGCGCGGAGGCCAGGGTCGGCCGCGTGCGCGGCCCGTTCTGCACCAGCAGGGTCACCGCGCCCTCGCGGAGGTCGGATTCCTCGAGACTCCCGGTGAGCTGCAGCACGTCACCCGTCCCGGCGTCCAGCAGCCGCCAGGCGTCGCCTGCCCAGACCGAGAGCTGCACCTCGGTGCGACCCCGACCGTTCCCGGACCAGGTGAGGGTCGACCCGGGCTCGAGCGCGGAGGCGTCGAGCACGAGGCGCTGGTAGGGGTAGGCGTAGCGATCGTCCTCGATCACCCCCGGGTCCGCCGGGTCGAGCCGGGTCTCGCCCTCCCCCGCGAGGGTCGTGAGCGGGCCGAGCTCGGTCGTCCCGCCCCACGCCTCGAGCACGGCCACCGCATCGCCGTGAGGCGCCTCGCGGGGAGTCGTCGCGGGCACGGCCGGCGCCACGACGTCGGGGGCGAGATCGACGCGCGCCGTCGGGTCGACCCCGGCGATCTCGTCGATCACCCCCGGAGTCGCGGCGCGCACGACGAAGTCGTCGGCGTCGCTCCCCGTGAAGCCGCTGCGCTGGAAGGTCTGCTCGAGCAGCCGGTCGGGCTGGTAGGTCGTGAGCGCGACGCCCTTCGTGCACGGGCTGGGCGTGACGTTGATCGCGTCGAGCACGTTCGCCGCGTAGATGCCGACGCTGTCGACGCGCTCGCCCGTCGCATCCGTGAGCCACACGCCGGCGCCGAGCAGCGAGAGGGCGGTTTCGTAGGTCGTGTCGGCCTCGGTCGCGAGCCGCGTGCCGGACGCCGCCGCGAGGAACACCTCGCCCGGGTCGAGCACAGTGCCGGCGGCGATCGTGAACTGCGGACTCGCGGCGCGCGCGCCATCCGCCCGGCACCGCCACGCGGTCCAGCCGCTCACGTCGACCCGGGTGTCGCCGTAGTTGCCGAGCTCCACGAAGTTGCGCTGCACCGATCCCGCGGGCATCCCTTCGGGCGTCGGGTCGGTGGCGATCTCGCTGCTAGCCCCCGAGGGCCGCTCGGCGTAGACGAACGCTCCCGCGCCGCGCGCGTCGGCCCGCG
>JAEWKY010000044.1 GCA_023457615.1 Actinomycetes bacterium
CCGCGTCGACCGCGATCGCGGGCCTCGTCGCGGGGGGCTCGCGGATCGCGAAGATCACGCTCAACGCCGAGGCCGGGCCGGTGTGGGACGACCACCTGCTCGCGGCCGTGGTCGCCCTCGCGCACGACGCCGGGCTGCCGGTCGTCGCGCACGCGCAGGGCGCGGGACAGGCCGGGCGGGCGCTCGAGGCGGGGGTGGATGCCCTCGCCCACACGCCGTGGACCGAGACGCTCTCCGACGAGCTGCTGCGACGGATGGCCGGGCGGATGGCGTGGATCAGCACCCTCGACATCCACGGCTGGGGGACCTACGGCGCCGACTTCGCCCGCGCCGTCGGCAACCTCGAGCGCTTCGCGGCGTTCGGCGGTCGCATCCACTACGGCACCGACCTCGGGAACGGGCCGCTCCCGGTCGGGCTCAACCGGCGCGAGCTCGCCGCGCTCGCGGGTGCCGGCCTCGGCGTGCCCGACCTCGTCGCCGCGTTGACGGGTCTCCTCCCCGGCTCCGGCACCTCGGTCGTCGCCGACGCCGCCGCGATCGACGACCTCGCCCTCGACGACCTGCTCACCGCCACCGTCTCGCCGGAGGAGTCCGCATGAGAACCGCCGCCGAGCTCGACGCCGCCGACCCGCTCGCGTCGTTCCCCTCCCGCTTCGCCCCGGCCGAGGGCGTCGTCGCCTATCTCGACGGCAACTCGCTCGGCCGCCCGGTCGCCGCGACGGCCTCGCGCCTGCAGTCGTTCCTCGCCGACGACTGGGGCTCGCGCCTCATCCGGTCGTGGGACGAGGGTTGGATGGACCTGCCGTACACGCTCGGCGACCGGTTGGCCGCCGCGACCCTCGGCGCCGCCGCCGGGCAGACTCTCGTCGGCGACTCGACGACCGTGCTGCTCTACAAGCTCGCGCGCGCGGCCGTCGCCGCGCGTCCCGGCCGCGACGAGATCGTGCTCGACACCGACAACTTCCCGACCGACAGGTTCGTGCTCGAGGGCATCGCCGCCGAGCACGGGCTGGCCCTGCGCTGGATCACCCCCGATCCCGCCCTCGGCGTCACGCCCGACCAGGTCGCCGCGGTCGTCGGCGCGCGCACCGCCGTCGTCGTGCTGAGCCACGTCGCCTACCGCTCGGGCTACGTGGCCGAGGTCGGTGCGATCACCGCGCTCGCGCACGAGGCGGGGGCGCTCGCGCTGTGGGACCTCTGCCACTCGGCCGGAGTGCTGCCGGTCGAGCTCGACGCGTGGCGCGTCGACCTCGCGGTCGGCTGCACGTACAAGTACCTGAACGGCGGACCCGGGGCTCCCGCGTTCGCCTACGTGCGACGCGACCTGCAGGACTCCCTCACGCAGCCGATCCAGGGCTGGATGGGCGCGGCCGACGTCTTCGCGATGGCCGACCGCTACGCCCCCGGCCCGGGGATGCGGCGCTTCCTGAGCGGCACCCCGCCGGTGCTCGGGATGCTGCCGCTGCACGACATGCTCGACCTCGTCGAGGAGGCGGGGGTCCCGGCGATCCGGGAGAAGTCGCTGCTGCTGACCGCCTACGTGACGCAGTGGGCGGACGAGCACCTCGCGCCGCTCGGGGTGCGGGTGGTCGGGCCGCGCGACGACGCCCACCGCGGCGGGCACGTGACGCTCGCGCATCCCGCGATGCGCGACGTGGTCGCGGCGCTGTGGGGGCGCGGGGTGATCCCCGACTTCCGCTTCCCCGACGGGCTGCGGGTCGGCCTCTCCCCGCTCAGCACGACCTTCGCCGAGGTCGAGGCGGGACTCGAGGCCGTGCGGGAGGAGCTCGCGCGCGGCTGAGCCCGCGGCGCTAGCTACCGGGCCGCTCGTCGCCGGAGTCGCCGATCGCGCCGACCGAGGTGTCGTCGATGCCGTCCTCGTTCATGTCCCGTCGCCGGGCACGGCGCGCATCCCAGCGCAGCGTGACGGCCGCGGCGACCGCGGCGAGGAGCGAGCCGCCGAGGATCGCGATCTTCGCGCCCGCGGTGTGCTCCGCGTCGGGGAACGACAGCTCCGCGATGAGCAGGGACACGGTGAAGCCGATCCCGGTCAGCAGCCCGACGGGGAGCAGATCGCGCAGGCCGATGCCGTCGGGGAGCCTCAGCCGCGTGACCTTCGTGACGAGGGCGGTGACCCCCAGCACGCCGACCAGCTTGCCGAGCACGAGCGCCGTGACGATGGCGAGCACCACGGGCTGCGCGAGCACGGCGCCCGGGCCGTCGCCCTCGAGCAGGCTGACGCCGGCGGAGAAGAACGCGAACACGGGCAGTGCGATCCCGGACGAGTACGGCCTCACCGCGTCGTCGAGCCCGTGGGTGCGCGGCTCGATCTCCCCGTGCAGGGGACGTGCCGGCACGGTGAAGCCGAGGAGCACGCCCGCGATCGTCGCATGCACGCCCGACTCGTGCAGGAACCCCCAGGCCGCGAGCGCGAGCGGGAGGAGGAGCCACCAGAACGGGCGGCGCGAGCGCACGACGACACCGAAGGCGAGCACCGCGACCAGCGCGAGCACGAGCGCGAGCAGATTCACCCCCGCCGTGTAGGCGACGGCGATCACGACGATCGCGAGGAGATCGTCGACGACCGCGAGCGTCAGCAGGAAGATGCGCAGCGCTCGCGGGAGGCCGCGGCCGAACACGGCGAGCACCGCGAGCGCGAAGGCGATGTCCGTCGCCGTCGGGATCGCCCAGCCGTGCAGCGCCGAGCGGTCGCCGAGCCCGATGACGAGGGCGACGTAGATCGCCGCGGGGACGACCATGCCCCCGACGGCGGCGAGCACCGGCACGGCCGCCTCACGGGGACGGCGCAGGCTCCCGACGACGATCTCGTGCTTGAGCTCGACACCGACCACGAAGAAGAAGATCGCCAGCAGGCCGTCGGAGGCCCAGTGCGCGAGCGACAGGTCGAGGTGGAGCGCCGACGGGCCGACGACCCACTCCGAGAGCGCGGCGTACCACGCGCCCCACGGCGAGTTCGCCCAGACGAGGGCGATCACGGCGGCGCTCAGCAGCAGGACGCCGCTCGTCGTCTCGAGGGTGACCCAGCGCCGCACGCGGGCGCGTCGGGTGGGGAGCGGTGAGGTCATGAGAGGCCTTCCGGGTCGGAGTACCACCCCGGCGGCAGGCCGAAGCGCACGTCGACCAGGCTTCCCGACACACCGGGGTCGATCCTACCGAGCGCGGCTGGACGCGCCCGGGCGGCGTCCCGGGATCGGCGTCCTCGGGATGGGCGAGCCCCTCCGCACGACGGATGCCCCCGGCTGTTCCTGGGGAACTGCCGGGGGCATCCGTGTCTGCGAGTGGACCCTAGGGGATTTGAACCCCTGACCTCCTCGATGCGAACGAGGCGCGCTACCAACTGCGCCAAGGGCCCGTAGACAAGGAGCAAGCCTAGCAGGGGTTCGCGGGCGCCTCAGCCAGCCGAACGGCGGCGACGCAGCACCTCGTCGAGATCGGTCGACGCCGTCGCGTCGGGACCGAGCACGCCCATCCCGGCGTACTTCGAGGGCGTCCTCGGAGCGACGCGCAGCGGGGCGACCTCGGGCGACTCCTGCGCCGCGCGCAGGGCCTCCTCCGACGCCGCGGCGGCGGCCCGCAGCGACTCCGCCAGGTCGGACCGCACCGCCGTCGAGTCGGGAGCGGGACGCGAGAGGTAGAGCGGGCGGGGCACCTCGACCGGGGTCCACGGCGCGGGCTCGGCGCGCGGCGGCGCGTCGTCGCGCACCTGCACCGG
>JAEWKY010000045.1 GCA_023457615.1 Actinomycetes bacterium
GCTCGCCGGAGCCGGGCAGGCGCTCGACGGGCTCGCGGCGCTGACCGGCGCCCTGACCACGACGAGCGCCCTCGGACGAGGCGTCTTCTCCGATCGCTCGGCCGACCTCGGCGTCGCGGGCGGCTTCGGCGCGGAGGGCGCGATGGCCCTCGTGCGCGAGGCCGACGTCGCCGTCGTCGTCGGCGCCTCGCTCAACCAGTTCACGATGCGCTTCGGCGAGCTCTTCGCCCCCGGCACCCATGTCGTGCAGGTCGACACCGCCCCCACCGCGACCCCCCCGCACGGCGGCGCGTACCTGCGCGGCGACGCCCGCCTCGTGCTCGAGCAGCTCGTCGCCGAGGTGCGCCGCCGGGCCGCGCCGCCCTCCGGGTGGCGGGCGTCGATCGACCTCGCGGCGGCGGGGCGACGGGATGCCGGCACGGGTCTCGCGGGCGACGGACGCCTCGATCCGCGGTCGGCCGCCGTCCGCCTCGGCGAGCTGCTGCCCGAGGACCGGGTCGTCGTCTCCGACGGCGGGCACTTCATCGGCTGGGCGAACATGTACTGGCCGGTCGCGTCGCCCGACCGGATGATGATGATCGGCACGGCGTACCAGGCGATCGGGCTCGGCTTCCCGAGCGTCGCCGGCGCCGCGGTCGCGCAGCCCGAGGCGACGATCGTGCTCACGACCGGCGACGGCGGCGGACTCATGGCGCTCGCCGATCTCGAGACGGCCGTGCGGGTCGCGGGCGGCCGCGGGATCGCCGTCGTGTGGAACGACGCGGCCTACGGAGCGGAGCTCGCCGTCTACGGGGCGCAGGGCATCGCGCAGGGACCGATGCGCATCCCCGAGGTCGACTTCGCAGCCCTCGCCCGCGCTCTCGGCGCGGAGGGCGTCGTCGTGCGGCATCCGGACGACCTCGACGCCCTCGCCGACTGGACCGCCCGTCCCGTCGACGCACGGCCGTTCCTGCTGCTCGACCTGCGGGTCTCGGAGTCGGTCGTGGCTCCCTACCAGGCCGAGATCCTGGCGGCGAATCGCGCGGCCCGGGGACCCGCCGACTGAGCCTTGTCGCCGTCGCGCAGAAGATATACGATTTCGGATACGACACGGGCGAGGGGGCTCAGGATGGACGTCACGCACCCGCCCGTCGCCGGCCTCCCCGGTCGCCCGGGCAAGATCGTCGCGGTCCACCTCAACTACCCGTCGCGCGCCGACCAGCGCGGACACCGGCCCGACGCCCCCTCGTACTTCCTCAAGCCGTCGAGCTCGGTCGCCGCGACCGAGGGGGTGGTCGAGCGCCCGGCCGGCACCGAGCTGCTCGCCTTCGAGGGCGAGATCGCGCTCGTCATCGGCGAGCCCGCCCGCCGCGTCGACACCGGGCGGGCCTGGGAGCACGTCGCCTGGGTCACGGCCGCCAACGACCTCGGGCTCTACGACCTGCGCGCGGCCGACAAGGGCTCCAACCTGCGCTCGAAGGGCGGCGACGGCTTCACCCCGCTCGGCCCCGGGCTCATCGACGCCCGCACGGTCGCCCCGGACGGGTTGCGCGTGCGCACCTGGGTCGACGGCGTGCTCGCCCAGCAGGACACCACGGCCGATCTGCTCTTCCCGCTCCCCCGCCTCATCGCCGACCTCTCGCAGCACCTGACCCTCGAGACCGGCGACGTGATCCTCACCGGCACGCCGGCGGGGTCGTCGGTCGTCGGGCCCGGGCAGGTCGTCGAGGTGGAGGTGGACGCACCCGACGCCCCGGGCGCCCCGAGCTCCGGGCGTCTCGTGACGCGCGTCGTCGCGGGCACCACCGCGTTCGACCCGGCGCTCGGCTCGCTGCCCGCGGTCGACGACGTGCAGCGCGCCGAGGCGTGGGGATCCCGCGCGGCCGCCGGGCTGCCGGACGAGCGTCCGGGCCTCGACGACGACCTGCGCGCGCGACTCGCCTCGGTGCCGGTCGCCGCGCTCTCCGCCCAGCTGCGCCGGCTCGGGCTCGACGATGTGACGATCGACGGGGTGCGTCCCCTCGATCCCGGAGCGCGCCTCGTCGGCGTCGCCCGCACGCTGCGCTTCGTGCCGCACCGGGAGGACCTCTTCGCGACCCACGGCGGCGGCTACAACGCCCAGAAGCGCGCCTTCGACGCGGTGGGCGCGGGCGAGGTGCTCGTGATCGAGGCGCGCGGCGAGACGGGATCGGGCACGCTCGGCGACATCCTCGCCCTCCGCGCCCACGCCCGCGGCGCCGCCGGCATCGTGACGGATGGCGGCGTGCGCGATCGCGACGCGGTCGCGGCCGTCGGCATCCCGGTCTACAGCGCCGGAGCCCACCCGGCCGTGCTCGGTCGCAAGCACGTCCCGTGGGACGCCGACCTCACGATCGCGTGCGGCGGTGCGACGGTGCAGCCGGGCGACGTGATCGTCGGCGACGCGGACGGGGTGCTCGTCGTGCCGCGCGCCCTCGCCGAGCAGGTCGTCGACGCCGCGATCGCGCAGGAGCGCGAGGACGCCTGGATCGCCCGACGCGTGACCGAGGGCGCGTCACTCGACGGGCTCTTCCCGCTCGGCCCCGAAGCCCGGCGCCGCTTCGACGAGGACCCGGACGCGTGAGCACCGCGACGGCCGCCCCGAGCAAGTCGCAGCTCGCCTACGCCTGGCTGCGCGAGCGCATCTCGCGCCGGGAGTACGGCCCGGGCTACCGGCTCGTACTCGGCGGGATCGCCGACGAGCTCGGCATGAGCGTCGTGCCCGTGCGCGAGGCGATCCGGCGACTCGAGGCGGAGGGTCTCGTGACCTTCGAGCCCCACGTCGGCGCACGGGTCGCGCTCGTCGACGAGGGCGAGTACGTCTTCGCGATGCAGACCCTCGGGGTCGTCGAGGGTCTCGCGACGGCGCTCTCGGCGGCGCTGCTCACCCCGGTCGACCTCGAGCGCGCGGCGGCCGTGAACGACAGGATGCTGCGACTGCTCGACGACTTCGACGCGCACGCCTTCACGCAGCTCAACCAGCAGTTCCACGCCGTGCTCTACGAGGCCTGCCCCAACCCGCACCTCCTCGATCTGGTGCACCGCGGCTGGGCGCGCCTCTCGGGCCTGCGGGACTCGACGTTCGCCTTCGTGCCCGCACGCGCGCGCGAGTCGGTCGAGGAGCACGCGGAGCTCCTCCGGCTCCTCCGCTCCGGCGCCGACCCGCTCGAGATCGAGCTGGCCGCCCGTGCCCACCGGTGGCGCACGATGGACGCGTTCCTCGCGGCGCGGCGCCGGGAGCCCTCCCCCGTCCGATCGGAGACCCCATGACGACCGCGCACCGCGTGCCCGCCGACCTGCCGGAGCGCATCCGGCACTACATCGACGGGAAGCACGTCGACTCGGTCGACGGCGCCACCTTCGACGTGCTCGACCCGGTGACGAACGACGTGTACCTCAGCGCCGCCGCGGGCGGGAAGGCGGACGTCGACGCCGCCGTCGCCGCCGCGCGACGCGCGTTCCGCGAAGGACCCTGGCCCCGGATGCTGCAGCGCGAGCGCGCGCGCGTGCTGCACCGCATCGCCGACCTCGTGGAGTCGCGCGACGCCCGCCTCGCCGAGCTCGAGTCGTTCGACTCGGGCCTGCCGATCACGCAGGCGCTCGGCCAGGCCCGCCGCGCGGCCGAGAACTTCCGGTTCTTCGCCGACCTGATCGTCGCGCAGACCGACGACGCCTTCAAGGTGCCGGGTCGCCAGGTGAACTACGTCAACCGCAAGCCGATCGGGGTCGCGGGGCTCATCACGCCGTGGAACACGCCGTTCATGCTCGAGTCGTGGAAGCTCGCGCCCGCGCTCGCCACCGGCAACACCGTCGTGCTGAAGCCGGCCGAGTTCACACCGCTCTCGGCGTCGCTCTGGGCGGGCATCCTCGAGGAGGCCGGGCTGCCGCAGGGGGTCTTCAACCTCGTGCACGGTCTCGGCGAGGAGGCGGGCGACGCGCTCGTGCGGCATCCCGACGTGCCGCTCATCTCGTTCACGGGCGAGAGCCGCACGGGGCAGCTGATCTTCGCCCACGCCGCGCCCCTCCTCAAGGGCCTCTCGATGGAGCTCGGGGGCAAGAGCCCGGCGATCGTGTTCGCCGACGCCGACCTCGAGGCCGCGATCGACGCGACGATCTTCGGGGTGTTCTCGCTCAACGGCGAGCGCTGCACGGCCGGGTCGCGCATCCTCGTGGAGCGCGCCGTCTACGACGAGTTCGTCGAGCGCTACGCCGCGCAGGCCTCGCGCGTCGTCGTCGGCTACCCGCACGACCCCGCCACCGAGGTCGGCGCGCTCGTGCATCCCGAGCACTTCGCGAAGGTCATGTCCTACGTCGAGCTCGGCACGACCGAGGGCCGGCTCGTCGCGGGCGGCGGCCGGCCCGACGGCTTCGCGACCGGCAACTTCGTGGCGCCGACGGTGTTCGCCGACGTGGCCCCCGACGCCCGCATCTTCCAGGAGGAGATCTTCGGCCCCGTCGTCGCGATCACGCCGTTCGACACCGACGAGGAGGCGATCGAGCTCGCCAACGGCGTGAAGTACGGACTCGCGGCCTACGTCTGGACGAACGACCTCACCCGCGCCCACAACGTCGCGCACGCGATCGAGGCCGGGATGGTCTGGCTCAACTCGAACAACGTGCGCGACCTGCGCACCCCGTTCGGCGGCGTCAAGGCGTCGGGGCTCGGGCACGAGGGCGGCTACCGCTCGATCGACTTCTACACCGACGCGCAGGCCGTGCACATCACGCTCGGCGAGGCGCACCACCCCACCTTCGGCAAGCAGGAGGCGCACGCGTGAGCATCCCGACCCCGTCCGTCCCCGCCCCCGACGTGCTGCGCTGCGCGTACCTGGAGCTCGTCGTGACCGACCTCGCCGCGTCGCGCGACTTCTACGTCGACGTGCTCGGCCTCGTCGTGACCGAGGAGGACGAGGAGACCGTCTTCCTGCGCTCCTTCGAGGAGTTCATCCACCACAACCTCGTGCTGCGCGCGGGACCGGTCGCCGCCGCCGCGGCCTTCGCCTACCGCGTGCGCTCGCCCGAGGATCTCGACCGCGCCGTCGCGTTCTACGGCGAGCTGGGCTGCCGCGTCGAGCGCCGGGCGTCCGGGTTCACGAAGGGCGTGGGCGACTCGGTGCGCGTCGTCGACCCGCTCGGCTTCCCGATCGAGTTCTTCCACGACGTCGAGCACGTCGAGCGGCTCACCTGGCGCTACGACCTGCACACGCCCGGTGCGCTCGTGCGGCTCGACCACTTCAACCAGGTCACCCCCGACGTGCCGCGCGCGGTGAGGCACCTGGAGGACCTCGGCTTCCGGGTGACCGAGGACATCCAGGACGACGCCGGCACGGTCTACGCGGCCTGGATGCGCCGCAAGCCCACGGTGCACGACACCGCGATGACGGGCGGGGACGGGCCGCGCCTGCACCACGTGGCGTTCGCGACGCACGAGAAGCACAACATCATCGCGATCTGCGACAAGCTCGGGGCGCTGCGCCGCTCCGACGCGATCGAGCGGGGCCCGGGTCGGCACGGCGTCTCCAACGCGTTCTACCTCTACCTGCGCGACCCCGACGGCCATCGCGTCGAGATCTACACGCAGGACTACTACACGGGCGACCCCGACAATCCGACCGTCACCTGGGACGTGCACGACAACCAGCGGCGCGACTGGTGGGGCAATCCGGTGGTGCCGTCCTGGTACACCGAGGCGTCGCTCGTGCTCGACCTCGACGGCGAGCCGCAGCCGGTCGTCGCGCGCACGGACGAGTCGGAGCTGGCCGTCACGGTCGGCGCCGACGGCTTCTCGTACACCCGCCCCGGCGACGACGACCTGCCGGAGTGGAAGCAGGGCGAGTACAAGCTCGGCCACCAGCTCTAGGACCCCGGATGCTCTCCCCCGACACGATCGCGCGGCTCGCGGCCGAGCTCGCCGAGGCCGGCCGCACGCGCACGCCCGTCCCGCGGATCTCGAGCCGGCATCCCGAGGCCACCGTCGAGGACTCGTACGCCATCCAGGGCGTGTGGCGCGACAGCCGGCTCGCCGCCGGGCGTCGGATCGTCGGGCGCAAGATCGGGCTCACGTCGAAGGCGATGCAGGCCGCCACGGGCATCACCGAGCCCGACTACGGCGTCATGTTCGACGACACCGTGTGGTCGAGCGGCGACACGCTGCCGTTCGACGCGTTCGCGAACGTGCGCGTCGAGGTCGAGCTCGCCTTCGTGCTCGCGGCGCCGCTCGAGGGTCCGGGATGCACGCTCACCGACGTGCTCGCCGCGACCGAGTACGTCACCCCCGCGCTCGAGGTGCTCGACTCGCGCATGGAGCTCGAGGGACGCACCATCGTCGACACGATCGCCGACAACGCGGCCTACGGCGGCACGGTGCTCGGCGGCATCCCGACCCCGCCGGGCGACGTCGACCTGCGCTGGGTCGCCGCGCTGCTCTCGGTCAACGGCTCGATCGAGGAGACGGGGGTCGCCGCGGGCGTGCTCGGGCATCCGGCCCTCGGGGTCGCGTGGCTCGCGAACAAGCTGCACCAGCACGGCGCACGGCTCGAGGCGGGTGAGATCATCCTCGCGGGGTCGTTCACGCGCCCCGTGTGGATCGCACGCGGCGACGAGGTGCACGGCGACTACGGACCGAGGGGAGCCATCACATGCCGCTTCGACTGAGCCCGACGTTCCGCGACCGGCTCGTCGCGTCCGACCGCCCGCTCGCCGGGATGTGGGTCTGCACCGGGTCGCCGCTCGTCGCGGAGGTCTGCGCGGGTGCCGGGCTCGACTGGCTGCTCGTCGACATGGAGCACGCCCCCAACGGGCTCGAGTCGGTGCTCGCGCAGCTGCACGCCGTCTCGCCGTACCCGATCACGCCCGTCGTGCGCGTGCCGTGGAACGACCCCGTCGTGCTCAAGCAGGTGCTCGACCTGGGAGCGCAGAACGTCATGGTGCCGATGGTCGCGTCCGCGGAGGAGGCGAGGGATGCCGTCGCCGCGGTGCGCTATCCCCCGCGCGGCCGGCGCGGGGTCGGCAGCGCGCTCTCCCGGTCCGCCCGTTGGAACCGCGTGCCCGGCTACCTCGCCGACGCCGACTCGCTCGTCTCGCTCACCGTGCAGATCGAGACCGTCGAGGGGGTCGCGGCGGCCGCCTCGATCGCCGATGTCGACGGGGTCGACGCGATCTTCGTCGGGCCGAGCGATCTCGCGGCCTCGATGGGACTGCTCGGGCAGCAGACGCACCCCGACGTCGTCGCCGCGGTGCGCGCGGTGATCGCGGCGGCATCCGCGGCCGGCGTGCCGTGCGGGGTCAACGCGTTCGATCCCGAGGTCGCCGACGACTACCTCGCCACGGGGGCGTCGTTCGTGCTCGTCGGCGCCGATGTCGCGATCCTCGCCCGCGCGTCGGAGGCGCTCGCGGCCCGATACGTGCCCGCCTCCGAGGACGGCGCCGCCGCGGGTTGCTGAGGCGATCCGCCCGAAGCGGCCGAGGTCGGGGTACGGTGAGGACAAGTCCCGCTCGCTCGCGACCGAGATACGGTCAGCCCGAGTGCGGCAGTAGAGAAGGAACATCACATGGCAACCGGAACCGTCAAGTGGTTCAACGCCGACAAGGGCTTCGGATTCATCGCGCCCGACGACAACACCCCGGACGTATTCGCGCACTTCAGCGCGATCGCGGGCACCGGCCGTCGCGACCTCGTCGAGGGCGAGAAGGTCACCTACGACGTCACGCAGGGCGCCAAGGGCCCGCAGGCGGCGAACATCCAGCGGGGCTGACACCCCGCGCACGAGCCCCGGTCGCCTCGCGCGGCCGGGGCTCTCCGCTGCCCGCCCGCGGCGTCA
This sequence comes from Actinomycetes bacterium, assembly GCA_023457615.1. Taxonomy (GTDB): domain Bacteria; phylum Actinomycetota; class Actinomycetes; order Actinomycetales; family Microbacteriaceae; genus Pseudolysinimonas_A. The sequence continues at coordinate 7,818 of JAEWKY010000045.1, forward strand.
CCTGGGAACGCGCACAGGTGGTGGGCCTACCGTGGCCGGATGATCCCCCCGCTCTCCACCCGCCAGCTGCAGTCGGCGATCGAGCAGAAGCGGCGCGAGGAGGCGGCCCAGCGCTGGACCCGTCTGATGTCCGCCGCGGCGCGACGTCCCGTGCCGGCGACCCGTGGGATCGGCCCCGAGCGCAGCCGCGGCGCCTAGCGCGTCGAGACCGACTCCGCGTCGAGGTCTCCCCCGTCGACCTCCGTCGGCATGACCGACTCCTGCTGGCCCGCGAAGGTCTGCGAGAGCGTGCGGTACGACTTCGTCAGGAAGGCCGCCGCCCCGGCGACCACCATCACCAGACCCGCGATGAGGAACACGAGCGCGATGCCGCGGGCCTCGCCGTCGCCGAGCAACCAGCCCCAGGTCTCCCGGCCCTCGCCCGACTCCATGTACGGGATGATCGCGAACTCGGCGATCGGCGCGATGAGGAACGCCGTGATCGGGGCCGCGGCCGCCTCGAACGCCTGGGCGAAGCCGAAGACGCGCCCCTGCGTGCGGAACGGCACCACCTTCTGGATGATCGTCTGCTCCGCCGCCTCCATGACGGGGATGAGCATCATGTAGAGCCAGATGCCGGCCGCGTAGAGCCACCAGAACTCGCGGATCGTGAAGAACGCCCCGAGCAGGCCCATGACGATCACGAACAGCAGCAGGGTGCGGATCGGGTTCTTGCCGAGGCCGAACTTCGCGATGAGCGCCCCGCCGATGATGAAGCCCGTCGAGGTGACGCCGAGCACGACGCCCCACCACTCGACCGGGAACAGCTCGAGGCCGTAGGGATCCATGAGCGCCATGTAGACGCCGCCGATGAGGTTGTTGAACGTCGAGAAGATGAGCAGCGCGAAGAGGCCCGGCACGACGCGCACCGCCGCGACCGCGCCCCGGATGTCGATGAAGGGCTGCGACTCCTCGACGTGCGGCTGCTCCTCGGGGATCCGCAGGAAGAGCAGGTGCACGAAGGCGAGGGCCGTGAAGACGATCGCGATGAGCAGGGTCGTGCCCATGCCGAGCAGGCCGATGGACAGGCCGGAGAACACGCTCGTCACCATGAAGGCGAGGCCGCCGACGGTGCCGACGAGGCCGTTGGCGTTCGCGTGCCGCTCGACCGGCACGAGCAGGGTCACCGTGGTCGAGAGCGCGATGTTGCGCATGTTCTCGACGACGGCCCCGACGAGGATGATGCCCGAGAACAGCCAGAACCAGGGTCCGCCGAGGTTCAGCAGCTCGCGCTCGTCGAAGGCCAGCCAGAGACCGCCGGCGATGCCGAAGCAGATCAGCGTCACGACGCTCGCGAACATCATCACCTGGTGCTTGCGGTAGCGGTCGACGATCGAGCCGAAGATCATGCCGAAGAACGCCACGAGCAGCATGTACGCGCCGCCGATGACGCCGGTCGCGAGCACCGACTTCGTCTCGAGGTACACCCAGAAGGTGAGACCGAACCACAGGTAGCTCGTCGTCACGTTCGCGAGCGCCGTGTTGACGATCACGTTGAGGAACGTGCGCATGCCGTTCGGCGGCGGCACGTGCTGCGTCGTCGTCGACGCGGCGGGGTCTTGCGGCTCCGTCATGGGACGAGCCTAGGGCTCGGCGCCGACACCGCACTCAGGCGACGGCGACGAAGGCCGGGTCGCGCGGCGTCGATGCGCCTACAATGCGCCCAGGGAATGCGACGGAGGCGAGCGGTCGATGAGTCAGGTGTCAGGTGTCCTCTCCAAGGGGTGGTGGGTCGGCCTCGGCGTGATCCTCGCGTCCCTCATCGGCATCGTCACGATCTGGATCATGATCGCCCAGGGGAGTGCGCGTCCTTCGGATGCGGGCCCGGTCGAGTCGCAGGACGCACCCCCGGTCGTCGAGAGCACATCGCCGGAGGAGACGCCGGTCGACAGCACGCCGGTCGACAGTGTGCCCGTCGAGGACCCGCCGACCAGCCCGACCGTGAGCCCGCCCGAGCCGCCGGCGGTGCTCTACCTCAAGGACATGGACGACGACGCGTTCGTCCGGGAGCCCCACTGGGTCTGGGACAGCTCCGGCGCGGCGTCGATCGGCGGCGTGACGTACGCCAACAGCCTCATCTACGAGTTCCAGAACTGCTCGAGCTGCGACGAACCGCTCGAGTTCATCGTGCCTGCGGGCTACCAGCGACTCACGGGCGTCTTCGGGCTGGGCGACGAGTCGCGGCACGACGACGTGATCGACGGGATCGTCTATGTCGCTGTCTACGACGCAGCCGGCAACCAGCTGCTCGCGCCGCAGTTCATCGAGTACCCGGGTTCCATCCCCATCGACGTCGACATCACGGGCCAGCCCCGGGTCCGCATCCAGATGTCGGAGGGGACGAACTTCGAGCACTTCGTGCTGGGCGATGTCGCGCTTCGGCGCTGACAGCTGCTTCCGCACCCGAGACCGTGAGGACCGGGCTGGGCGGATCGCCGCGACTGAGGACGACTCCGGCCCGACGGTCGCCCGGCTGAGGGCGACCCTCGGTGGACGGTCGCCCGGATGAGGGCGACTCTCGGTGGATGGTCGCCCGGATGAGGGCGACCCTCGGTGGATGGTCGCCCGGATGAGGGCGACTCTGGGTGGATCTGAGGGGACTCGAACCCCTGACCCCCTGCATGCCATGCAGGTGCGCTACCAGCTGCGCCACAGACCCGTAACCCCGAAGGGCAACTAGAAAAGACTACTACACCCCGGCGAGCCGGTTCACGCGTCAGTCGGCGGCGGCCGCCGTGGGCGACGGGAGGTCGAGCGGGATGACGGGGCAGTCCTTCCACAGTCGCTCGAGCGAGTAGTACATCCTGTCCTCCTCGTGGAAGACGTGGACGACCAGGTCGCCGAAGTCGAGCAGCACCCAGCGCCCCTCGGAACGTCCCTCGCGGCGGATCGGCTTCGCGCCCGCCTCGATGAGCTTGTCCTCGATCTCGCCGGCGATCGAGAGCACGTTGCGCTCGTTGCGCCCGGTCGCGAGCAGGAAGACGTCGGTGAGCGGCAGTGGCCCGGACACGTCGAGGGCGACGAGGTCCTCGGCCTGCTTGGCGTCGGCGGCGAGCGCGGCGACGTGCAGCAGCTCGCGGGCGCGGTCAGTGGCGGCCACGGTGTCCTTCGGGGTTCAGAATCAGAGCCCGCCGTTGACGAGCGCGACGACGAGCAGCGTCACCACGACGACGACCATGCCGGATGCCGACACGATGAGCGCGGTGAGGGCGCGGTTGCCGCGGTGAGGCTTGGCGGCGGCGAGCACCTGGTTGCGGGAGTTGGTGTGGCTCGAGACGGCCCGGATGGCGCGGATCGGCAC
>JAEWKY010000046.1 GCA_023457615.1 Actinomycetes bacterium
CGCGGGGCCCGGGGGGCCACTGTGGGGGCTTTCTGCCTCGGCCGGGCCGGGGGGGGCGGGCCCTTCGCCGTGCTCAGCGCACGCCGCGGATCGGCGGCGTGTGGAAGGTGCTCCCGAAGACGCGCTCGCTCGCCCCGACCCGGTCGAGGTAGGGCGTCGCCCCGCCCATCTGGAACGGCCAGCCCGCGCCGAGCAGGAGACAGAGGTCGATGTCCTCCGCCGCGTGCACGACGTCGCCCTCGAGCATCCGGTGGATCTCGTCGGCGAGGCCGTCCTCGACGCGCGTGCGCAGCTCCTCGGCGGTGTACGGCTTCGCGTCGGCGGGACGGTGCTTCGCGACGATCGCGAGCGCCTTCTTGTCGATCCTGCCCGTCGGCTTGCCCTTGCCGTCCTTCTCGAGCAGCACGTTCGCCTCGGCCAGCTCGTGCAGCGCCGCCGACTCGAAGAACCGCTCGGGGAACGCCGTGTGGTGGGTGTCGAGCACGTGGGCGCCGACCTTGAGCCCGACGAGGTCGAGCAGCACGAACGGGTCCATCGGCAGACCGAACGGGCGCACCGCCTCGACGACGTTCTCCGGCGGCGTGCCGAGCTCGAGCGCGTGCATCGCCTCGCCGAGCAGCTTCGCGAGGATGCGGTTGACGACGAAGCCGGGGGTGTCGGCGGTGATGACGGCGTTCTTACGCAGCTTCGCGGCCGTGACCATCGCGGTCGACAGCGCCTCGTCGGTCGTCTTCGGCGTCTTCACCACCTCGATCAGCGGCATGACCGCGACGGGGTTGAAGAAGTGGAAGCCGACGCCCCGCTCGGGGTGCTTGAGCTTCGCGCCGATCTGCTCGACCGAGAGCGACGACGTGTTCGTCGCGAGGATCGCGTCGGGGGAGACGTGCTTCTCGACGTCGGCGAACACGGTCTGCTTGACGCCGAGCTCCTCGAAGACGGCCTCGATGACCCAGTCGCAGTCGGCGAAGTCGGACTTGTCGGTCGTGCCCGTGACGAGAGCCTTGAGCCGGTTCGCCTCGTCGCCGTCGATGCGGCCCTTGGCGAGCAGCTCGTCGATCTCGCCGTGGATGGTCGAGACCCCCTTGTCGACCCGCGCCTGGTCGAGGTCGGTGATGACGACCGGCACCTGGAGCCGGCGCACGAAGAGGAGCGCGAACTGCGTCGCCATGAGGCCCGCGCCGATCACGCCGACCTTGGTGACGGGACGCGCGAGCGCCTTGTCGGGAGCACCGGCCGGCTTCTTCGCGCGCTTCTGCACGAGGTTGAACGCGTAGATCGAGGCGCGGAACTGGTCGCCCGAGATGAGGTCGGCGAGCGCCTCGTCCTCCGCCGCGAAGCCGGTCTTCCGGTCGGTGCTCTTGGCCGCCTTGAGCAGCTCGAGCGCCGCGTACGGGCTCTTCGCGACCCGGCCGATGCGCGAGGCGAGGGTCTTCTCGGCGATCCCGATCGCGACATCCCACTTCACCGCGCGCTCGATCTTGCCGGGCTCGTTCTTGCGCTTGACCTTGATCCTGCCGGTCAGCACGCCGTCGGCCCACCGCAGCGAGTCCTCGAGGAAGTTGGCCGGGCCGAACATCGCGTCCGCGATGCCGAGCTCGAAGACCTGCGGTCCTTTCAGCATCCTGTTGTTCTTGAGCGGGTTCGAGATGACGACCTCGAGCGCGTTCTCGATGCCGATGAGATTCGGCAGGAGGTAGGCGCCGCCCCAGCCGGGGATGATGCCGAGGAAGACCTCGGGCAGCGCGAACGCCGGCACCGACGAGTCGACGGTGCGGTAGGTCGCGTTGAGGCCGATCTCGACGCCGCCGCCGAGGGCGAGGCCGTTGTAGAAGACGAACGACGGCACCCCGAGGGTCGAGAGCTTCCCGAGGGCGTCGTGGCCGAGCTGCGCCATGAGCAGGCCGGTCTCGCGGTCCGGGATGTCGCCCACCTTCGACAGGTCGGCGCCCGCGGCGAAGATGAACTGCTTGCCGATCACGGCGACCCCGTCGATCTCTTTCGCCGCCGCGCGGGCCGTGAGCTCGTCGAGGCGCTGCGAGAGCTCGAGGAGCGTCGCCGGCCCGAGGGTCGACGGCCGGGTGTGGTCGCGACCGTTGTCGAGGGTGATGAGCGCGAGGTTCTTGCCGCTCGCGAGGCGGATGTCGCGCACGTACGAGTGCGTCACGACCTCGTCGGGGTCGAGGCCGACCAGCTTCGAGAAGTCGGTCACTTCTTGGCTCCCTTGTAGTGCGGGTTCTCCCAGATGATCGAGCCGCCCTGGCCGAGGCCCACGCACATCGCGGTCAGGCCGTAGCGCACGTCGGGACGCTCCTCGAACTGGCGCGCGAGCTGGATCATGAGGCGCACACCCGAGGACGCGAGGGGATGCCCGATCGCGATCGCGCCGCCCCACGGGTTGACCCGCGGATCGTCGTCGTCGATGCCGAAGTGGTCGAGCAGCGAGAGCACCTGCACCGCGAACGCCTCGTTGAGCTCGAACAGCCCGATGTCGTCGATCGTGAGGCCCGCCTTGCGCAGCGCCTTCTCGGTCGACGGGATCGGACCGATGCCCATGACCTCGGGCTCGACGCCCGCGAAGGCGAAGGAGACCATCCGCATCTTCGCGGTCAGGCCGAGGTCCTTCGCGGCGTCGGCGCTCGCGAGCAGCGACACGGTGGCGCCGTCGGTGAGCGGCGACGCGTTGCCCGCGCTCACGCGGCCGTGCGGACGGAACGGGGTCTTGAGGGTCGCGAGGCCCTCCATCGTGGTCTCGGGCCGCATGCCCTCGTCCTCGGTCGCGAGCCCCCAGCCCTGCTCGCTCCTGATGGCGACGGGGATGAGGTCGGGCTGGATCTTGCCCGCCGCGTAGGCGGCCGCCACCTTCTGCTGGCTGCGCATCCCGTAGCGGTCGCTGCGCTCCTTGGTGAGCGACGGGAAGCGGTCGTGCAGACGCTCGGCCGTGTTGCCCATGTTGAGCGCCTGCGGGTCGACGAGCTTCTCGGCGAGGAAGCGCGGGTTCGGGTCGGCACCCTCGCCCATCGGGTGGTGCCCCATGTGCTCGACCCCGCCGGCGATCGCGACGTCGTACATGCCGACGCCGATCATGCTGCCGATCGTGGCGACGGAGGTCATCGCGCCCGCGCACATCCGGTCGATCGCGAAGCCCGGCACCGTGATGGGCAGGCCCGCGAGGATCGCCGCGGTGCGTCCGATCGTGAGGCCCTGGTCGCCCGTCTGGGTCGTCGCCGCGATGGCGACGTCGTCGACACGCTCGGGGGGGAGGTTCGGGTTGCGCTCGAGCAGCCCGATCATCGCCTTCACGATGAGGTCGTCAGCCCGGGTGTTCCAGTACTGACCCTTCTCGCCCGCGCGTCCGAACGGGGTCCTCACCCCGTCGACGAACACGACGTCCTTCACCTCGGCCACGATGCCTCCACCTCTGCTCGATCGGCTTGCGTCTCGATCCTAGGCAGCGGGTTTTCGGGCTCGGAATCCTTTGACTATTCCGACGACGCGGGCTGTTCGCGGCTTTCCGGCGCTTGTGGGTTCTCCACGAAGGCTCGCGCGATCAACTGTGCGGTTGCCTCAACCTGCCAGGCGCGCGCCCCGAGCTCGCGCAGGGCGTCGCCGACGGTCGCGGTGTCGATGTCGGCGGGCGGCGACCAGGCCACCCGGCGCAGGGTGTCGGGCGTCAGCACGTTCTCGGTCGGGATGCTGAGCTCCTCGGCGCGCGCGACGACGGCGGCGCGGGCGCGCTTGAGCCGGCCGTCGGCCTCGGGGTTCTTGTCCGCCCACACCCGGGGAGGCGGCATCCCGTCACCGGGCGGCCTGCTCACCGGCAGGTCCTCGGTGGTCAGGCCGCGCTCGACCGCCGCCCACCAGCGGTCGAGCTGCGATCGGCTCGCGCGCCCGTTGAAGTCCTTCATGGCGGCGAGGTCGCGCTTGCTCTGCGGGAGCGCGCGCGCGGCGGCGAGCAGCGACGAGTCGGGCACGAGGCGCCCGGGGGCGCTGTCGATCTCGCGCGCGTAGTCGTCGCGCGCGTGCCACAGCTCCCGCGCGACGGCGAGGTTGCGCTGCTGGCGCAGGGCGTGGATGCCGGAGAGGCGCCGCCACGGCTCCTGCCGGGACACGGGCTCCTTGCGCAGCACGGCGGCGAACTCCTGGCGTGCGATCTCCGTCTTGCCGCCCGCGTCGAGCAGCTCGGCGATCTTGTCGCGCAGGTCGGGGAGCAGCTCGACGTCGAGGGCGGCGTAGACGAGCCAGCTCTGCGGCAGCGGGCGGGTCGACCAGTCCGCCGCCGAGTGCTCCTTCGCGAGGTGGATGCCCAGCAGGTCCTCGACGACGGTGCCGAGCCCGACGCGGGGGAGTCCGGCGAGGCGTGCCCCGAGCTCGGTGTCGAAGAGCAGCTCCGGGTCGAGCCCGACCTCGCGCAGGCACGCGAGGTCCTGGCTGGCCGCGTGCAGGATCCACTCCTCGCCGGCCATGACCTCGGCGAGCTCGGAGAAGTCGCCGATCGCGGGCGGGTCGAAGAGGAACGATCCGGCGCCGCGGCGGTAGACCTGGATCAGGTAGGCGCGCTGCGAGTAGCGGAACCCGGAGGCGCGCTCGGCGTCGACCGCGAACGGTCCGCTGCCCTGCGCGAGCTTCGCCACCGCCTCCCGGTACTGCTCGACGGTGTCGAGCACCTCGACGGGGTCGTGCGGTGCGGGGGCTGCCGCACGAGGTGCCGCGGGCTCGGAGGCCGCGGCCTCGGAGGGCGCGGGCTCGGGAGTCGGCGGCTCGGGCGCCGCGGGGCGCGGCCACTCACTGCCCGGCGCGTCGGAGAAGAGACCCTCAGCCACGCGCCGCTCGACGATTCGGCAGCAGGCCGACGGCCTCGGGCGTCGGCGGCAGCCCGGCGAGGCGGCACAGCAGGTCGCTCCAGGCTTCGACGGAGGCGCCGACCGCGTCGGCGTCGGGGGTCCACGAGGCGCGCACCTCGAGCTGGGCGCCGTCGCCCTGCCCGGCGAGCTCGCCGAATCCCGTGGAGAGCACCTTGGTGGCCGTTCCGGAGGCGGCGGTGTAGCCGGCGTCGCGGGCGGCGAGCGAGTCGACGAGCCACGACCAGGCGACCTCGGCGACGAACGGGTCGAGGCCGATGTCGGTCTCGAGCGGCGCCTGCGCGAAGCACACGACGCGGAACGCGCCGCCCCAGGCCTCGGGCTCCTCGGGGTCGTAGAGCAGCACGAAGCGGCCGGTGCCGAGCACGGAGTCGACGCCGTGCCGCACGGGGATCACGTCGGCCGCCATCGCGATCGCGTGCGGCGCGAGTCCGCCCGGTGCGGGGATCTCGCCGAGCTGCAGCTCGGGGCGGATGGTGGCGCGGCGCGCCGCGGTCAGCGCGCGGCCGAACACGGCCGGCACGACCGGTTCGCGGCCGAACTCGGCCGGGTCGACCGGGTCGGAAGCGGGAGAGGCCACGAGAGGAACATTAGGCTTCCGAGCGGGAGCCCGTCACGTGCCACGCCGACGGCGAGGGCGCGGGGACCGGCCGCCCCGGTGGAGGAGGACGCATGCGCACGCGCACGAGGATCGCGGTCGGCGGGGTCGTCGGAGCCCTCGCGCTCGTGGGCGCGGCGGCCGTCGCCACCGCCGCCGTGGGGGTGCTCGTCGCCCGCCGCGTGATCATCCCGCCCTCCCGCCGCGAGGAGGACGTCGAGGTGCGCGCCGTCGACCTCGACGAGGGACTGATCGTGCTCGACCGCACGCCCGACTCGCTCCTCCCGGGCGACTACAGCTTCTGGTTCACGCGCGAGTCGGGCCACGCGCGGCTCGGCGAGATCGTCGCCACGACGTCCGACTCGGTGACGCGCCGCATCCTCGGCGTCGACCTCGGCGACCTCACGACGGCACGCCGGGGGCGGCTCACCGGCTGGTTCTACCTCACCCCCGCCGATCTCGGCGTCGCGTACGACGACGTCGACATCGCGACGCCGCTCGGCGCCGCGCCGGCCTGGGTCGTGCCGCCCGCATCCGGGTCGACGGGCACGCGCTGGGCGATCCACGTGCACGGTCGCGCCGTGCGGCGTCCCGAGACGCTGCGCGCGGTGCCGATCCTCCGCGACGCGGGATTCACCTCCCTCGTCGTCTCCTACCGCAACGACGGCGAGGCGCCCCGCAGCGACGACTTCCGCTACGCCCTCGGCGACCGGGAGTGGCTGGATGTCGACGCCGCGATGCGCTACGCCGTGAGCCGCGGCGCGACGGAGCTCGTGCTCGTCGGCTGGTCGATGGGCGGGGCGACGGTGCTGCAGGCGCTCACGCGGTCGACGGTCGGCGACCGCGTCGCGGGCGTCGTGCTCGAGTCGCCCGTCGTCGACTGGATCGCGGCGCTCGACTTCCAGGTGAGGCTGCGGCGGCTGCCCGTGTTCGTGCGCTCGTTCGTGATCCTGCTGTTCCGGCATCCGTGGGGCCGGGTCTTCACGGGGCTCGCCGAGCCGCTCGACATCGACCGGCTCGACTTCGTCACCCGGGCGCGGGAGCTCGACCGGCCGATCCTCGTGCTGCACAGCGACGACGACGGCTTCGTGCCGTCGACGGCGTCCCGAGCGCTCGCGGTCGCCCGCCCCGACCTCGTCACGTACGAGGCCTTCGAGGTCGCGCGCCACACGAAGCTCTGGAACTACGACCGCGCCCGGTGGGAGGGCGCGATCCGCTCCTGGCTCGCGAAGCTCGCCCCGCGCGGCTGACGGCGGGCCGTGGGCTGCTCAGTGGGCGGGGCTCAGCGGGCGCCAGCGCGCGAAGAGCGTGCCGGTGTCGTCGCCGAGGAGCTGCACGAGCTCGAGGTCGCGCGGCCCCGGAGCGGCGCCGCCGAACAGGATCTGCGGACGTCCGAGGATGCGCGGCACGGTCGTGAGGCACAGCTCGTCGACGAGGTTCGCGGCGAGCAGCTGCCCCACGAGACGGGGCCCGCCCTCGCAGACGACCTTCGCGAGCCCGCGGTCCCGGAGCGCCTCGAGCAGACGCGACAGCGGCACGGCGCGATCGCCGTCGACGGCGAGGTACTCGAACGGGGCGGCGAAGGTGCGTCGCGCGCGGTCCTCGGCGCCGGACGGTCCGACGACGAGGATGCGGCCGGGCTCGATGTCGTCGCGCACGGCCGCGCCGGTGAAATCACCCGTCGTGGTGAGCACGGTGAGGTGGGTGCGCTTCGGGACGAGGCCCGGCTCGGCACGGAGGGTGGCGGCGCCGACGAGCACGGTGTCGCTCACCGACCGGATGGCGCCGAGCACGACGCGATCGGCCCCCGCGGTGATCCCCGCGCTCGTGCCCGCGGCGTCCGACGTGCCGCCGTCGAGGGTCGCGACGAGGTTCACGCGCAGCCCGGGCGGCGGGTAGAGCGCGGCGACCCGTGCGCGGGCGTCGGCGTCGGCCGTGTCGATCGCGACGGCGTCCGTCGCGGCGCCCGCGGGCGACAGGCGGCGGAGGATCACGCCGCGGTCTTCTCGCGCACCTGGCGCTTCGTGCGGCCGAGGAGCGCGGACATCCCGCGGATGCGCAGCGGGCTCACGGCCTCGGTGAGCCCGAGCGTGAGGGGGTAGTCGTCGGGCACGTCGAGCACCTGCTCGACGGTGAGGCCCGCGAGCCCCTGCACGAGGATCGACGCGAAGCCGCGAGTCGTCGGCGCCTCCTTGGGCGCCGTCGCGTGGAGGTGCACGATGCCGCCCCCCTCGTCCGAGGGCTCGACCTCGACGAAGATGAACACCGGCGACTGGCACTCCTCGACGCGCTCGAGCAGATCCGGGTGGTCGGCGTAGCGCTCGGGCAGCTCGGGCAGCTCGTTCGCGAACTCCAGGAGCAGCTGCAGGCGCTCGTGCTGCTCGAGCCCGAGGAAGTCGTCGCGCGTCGACGCGAGCCCGGGCGGCAGGTCGGAGTCGCTCACGCGCTCCAGCCTACTTCGCGGGCACGGGGCCGGGCTCGGCGCCCCGGACGATCGGCACGCGCACGGCGCTGCCCCACTCGGTCCACGAGCCGTCGTAGTTGCGCACGTTCTCGAAGCCGAGCAGGTGCTGCAGCACGAACCACGTGTGGCTCGACCGCTCGCCGATGCGGCAGTAGGCGATGATCTCGTCGCCGTCCTTCAGGCCGGCGCCGTCGCGGTAGAGGCCGTCGAGCTCGTCGACCCGCTTGAAGGTGCCGTCGTCGGCGACGGCCTTCGCCCACGGCACGCTCTGCGCGCTCGGGATGTGACCCGCGCGCAGCGTGCCCTCCTCCGGGTAGGCGGGAGCCGTCGTGCGCTCGCCGGAGTACTCCTCGGGCGACCGCACGTCGATCAGCGGGTTGCCGAGGTGCGCGAGGACATCCTCCTTGTAGGCCCGCAGTCTCGTGTCGTCGCGCTCGACCACCGGGTACTGCGTGGCGGGGCGGACCGTGGTCTCGGTCGTGTAGGGGCGGCCCTCGGCCTCCCACTTCGCGCGGCCGCCGTCGAGGAGGCGCACGTCCTCGTGACCGAAGAGCGAGAACACCCAGAGCGCGTAGGCCGCCCACCAGTTGTTCTTGTCGCCGTAGATCACGACGGTGTCGTCGCGCGAGATGCCCTTCGCCGAGAGCAGCTTCGCGAAGCCCGCGCCGTCGAGGTAGTCGCGCACGACGGGGTCGTTGAGGTCGGTGTGCCAGTCGACCTTCACCGCGCCCTCGATGTGCCCGGTCTCGTAGAGGAGCACGTCCTCGTCGGACTCGACGACGACGAGACCGGGTGCGCCCAGGTGGTCGGCCAGCCACTGCGTGCTGACGAGGCGCTCGGGGTGGGCGTAGCCCGCGAACTCGGGCGAGGCGTCGGTCTCGACGGTCATCGGATGCTCCTGTGAGTAGGGTTGGTGCGTTGCCTCTCAGGTTAGGCAGTCGGTCCCGGGCCCGCTGGTGTGCCGTAAGAGTTCGACACACGACCCGTCTTCTGTCAGCACTCCCACCGGCAAGGCCCCCATGACCACGATCACGTCGCTCCTCGACCGCACTCCCGCGATGTCGGGTGACGAGATCGCGGGCTCCCTCGTGCCGCCGCGTCAGTTCGACGACGCGACGCTCGACGACTACCGCCCCGACGCCGACTACCCGTCGCAGGCCGAAGCCGTCGAGCGGGTGCGCGCCTTCGCCGCCGGATGGAAGCCGGGCGGGGGCGGACTGTTCCGCAAGAAGGCGGCCGCGCCCGCGAAGCCGGGGCTCTACCTCGACGGCGGCTTCGGCGTCGGCAAGACGCACCTCCTCGCGGCGCTGTGGAAGCTCGCGCCCGGCCGCAAGTACTTCGGCACGTTCATCGAGTACACCGCGCTCGTCGGCGCCCTCGGCTACCAGGCGACCGTGAAGCTGCTCACCGGGTCGACCTTCGTCGCGATCGACGAGTTCGAGCTCGACGACCCGGGCGACACGATGATGATGACGCGGCTGCTCGGAGAGCTCGCCGAGAAGGGCACCCGCATCGCCGCGACGTCGAACACCCCGCCGAACGCGCTCGGCGAGGGGCGGTTCGCCGCCGTCGACTTCCTGCGCGAGATCCACGCCCTCGCGGCGCGCTTCGACATCCTGCGCATCGACGGCCTCGACTACCGGCGTCGCGACGTCGAGGGTCACGCGGTCGCGCTCGCCGACGACGCCGCGCTCGACGCGGCCGTCGCAGACGTCGACGGCACGGTCGCGGTCGACGATTTCGACGCCGTGCTGCGCCATCTCGCGACCGTGCATCCCTCGCGTTACGTGAAGCTCGTCGACGGTCTCGCCGCCGTGGGGCTCCGTGGCGTGCGCGTGCTGCAGGACCAGACGGATGCCCTGCGCTTCGTGGCCGCGGTCGACCGGCTCTACGACGCGCGCGTGCCCGTGCTCGCGACGGGCGTGCCGCTCGACGAGGTGTTCGGCGCCGACATGCTGTCGGGCGGCTATCGCAAGAAGTACCTGCGCGCGATCTCGCGCCTCATCGCGCTCACATCCGGCGCGCGGGAGTAGCCGCCGCCCGGCCGCTCCTTCGCGTCGAGCCCGGTCGGAGGATTCGCGGCGGATCGGGGGGACCGCGAAACACGATGTTTACACGCGGGGGGTGGGTGTAACGGTTCCGAAACATTTCCCGAGCGCTCCGGAAATCTGCCGTCGGCACACTGACCGGTGTACCCGAGGAAGCGGTCCTCCGACGATGCGGCGGCCCGACGGTGCATCTCTTGCAAGCTCCCAGAGAGGTTTCTCCACCAATGGACAGTGGCACTTTCGCATGGGCGGTGACCGCCGGCGCCCTCGTGCTCTTCATGACGCCCGGTCTCGCCTTCTTCTACGGCGGTCTGGTCAAGGCCAAGAGCGTCATCAGCATGATGATGATGAGCTTCGGCTCGATGGCCCTCATCGGCGTGCTGTGGGTGCTGTACGGCTTCAACATGGCGGCCGTCGGCGACCCCTTCCAGTTCGCGGGCAACCCGTTCGTCGAGGGCTTCGCGCTCAACGGCCTCGGTGAGTCCGATCTCGTGCTGGCGTTCTTCGGCGCGACGTTCGCGATCATCACCGTCGCGCTCATCTCGGGCGCGATCGCCGACCGTGCCAAGTTCGGCTCGTGGCTGATCTTCGCCGGCCTCTTCGCGACGCTCGTCTACTTCCCGGTGGCGGCGTGGGTCTGGGGCGGCGGCTGGATCCAGAACCTCGGCAGCCTCCTCGGCTTCGACGTCACGGTGCTCGACTACGCCGGCGGCACCGCGGTGCACATCAACGCGGGTGCCGCGGCGCTCGCGCTCGCGCTCGTGCTCGGCAAGCGCATCGGCTTCGCGAAGGGTGCGCACACGCCGCACAACCCGCCCTTCGTGCTGCTCGGCGCCGCGATCCTGTGGTTCGGCTGGTTCGGCTTCAACGGCGGCGCGGAGGCCGCGTGGGCCTACGGCGACGGCGTCTACGGCTCGCTCACGGCCGACGGCACCTTCATCGGCACGATCGTCGTGAACACGCTCGTCGCTCCCGCGGCGGCCGTGATCGGCTGGCTCATCGTCGAGAAGCTCAAGGACGGCAAGGCCACCTCGATCGGTGCCGCGTCGGGCGCCGTGACCGGCCTCGTCGCGATCACCCCGGCCTGTGCGTTCCTCGACCCGTTCTGGGCGCTCGTGCTCGGCGTCGTCTCGGGCGTCATCTCGGCGCTCGCGATCGAGCTCAAGTTCAAGCTCGGCTTCGACGACTCGCTCGACGTCGTGGGCATCCACCTCGTCGCCGGTCTCGTCGGCACGCTCTGGCTCGGCTTCTTCGCCAAGGGCACCGGCCTCGTCTTCAGCGGCTCCTTCGAGCAGCTCGCCGTGCAGGCCATCGCGGCCTTCGGCGTGATGATCTACTCCTTCATCGTCGCCTTCGTCATCGGCTTCGTGATCGAGAAGACGATCGGCTTCCGCGTGAAGAACGAGGACGAGCTCGCGGGCATCGACACGGTCGTGCACGGCGAAGAGGGCTACGTCCTCGACGCCAAGTAGGCACCGGCGGACATGTCCGCGCGGGGCGCCGTCTCTCCGGAGGCGGCGCCCCGTACATTCGCTGCATGAGCACCCTGTTCGTCGCGATCTCGTTCGCGGGCGGTGCCCTGGCCACCCTGGCCGTCTTCCAGCTCGTCCGGCCCGTGATCGGCGGACGCATGATCTGGCCCGCACTCGGCGCGGCGGGGCTCACGACGCTCGTCACGAGTCTCGCCGGCACGCTGAGCGGCATCGCCCGCCTCGACTACCTGCTCGCGCTCTCGGCGTTCACCCTCCCGGTGCTCGTGCTGCTCGAGGCGGCGGCGATCGGCTCGGGCGCCGACCGCATCGCGCGCTGGGTGCTCATGCTCGTCTGGGGTCTCGTCGTCTTCCCGGCCGCGGCGCTCGTGCCGCTCGCCCTCACCGCGCCGTGCCGGTTCAGCGGCTGCGCGTTCGTCGACTTCGGCGGAGCGCTGCCGCTCTTCGTCTCGGCGAGCGCGTACGTGCTGCTCGCCTGGGCGCCGCGACGCGCCCGGGCGCTGCCCATCCCGCGCGGTCAGGAGGCGCTCGCGGGGGTGCTCGGCTTCTGGTTCGCGTTCGCGCTCTGGCTCACGAGCCTCGAGGCGGCGTTCGACGCGTATCTGCCGCGCATCCTGCTCGCCGGAGCGGTCGGCCCGGCCGCCGCGGCGCTCGGCTGGCTGCTGGTCGACCGCCTCAAGGCCGTCGACCGCCCGGTCCCGCGTTCGCTCGGCTTCGGGTTCCTCGCCGGCATCGCGGCGACGACGTCGGGGGCGGTGACGGTGTCGTTCCCCTGGTCGGCCGTCGTCGGCGCACTGGCCGGCATCCTCGCGGCGCTCATCCACTCGGGTCGCCCGATCACGCGCGCCGGGCCCGCGCCGCGCTGGGGACTCACGCTCCTCGGGGCGACGGCCGTCGGCTTCCTCGCCCCGCCGGTCTGGGGCGACACGATCGGCATCCTGTTCAGCGCCCAGGTCGGCATCCTCGCGCCGCCGCTCATGGCGTTCCTCGGCGTCGCCGTCGGCTCGGCCCTCGTCTCGGCGCCCGTGTGGGTGCTGCTCCGCCGCCGCCAGAGCGCGCGGGACGATCGCGACGACACGCCGTCGCCGGATGACGGGCGGCCGGCGGCGGGATGAGCGCGCGCACCCCCGACCCGGTCTCGCGCACCGCGCCTCCGCTCGCCGGACGCGCGATCGCGTCTCAGCGCTGGCGCGACCTGACCTTCCTGCACTGGCGCGTCGACCCGTCGCGCGTCGCCCCGCTGCTCCCGCCCGGCGTGCATCCCGACGAGCACGACGGATCGACGTGGGTGGGCCTCATCCCGTTCCTGCTCGATCGGGCCACGCTCTTCGGCAGTCCGCCCGTGCCGTACGTCGGGTCGTTCGTCGAGCTCAACGTGCGGCTCTACGGCGTCGACGGGCACGGTCGCCGCGGCGTCGTCTTCCGTTCCCTCGAGGCGTCGCGCCTGCTCGCGGTGCTCGCGGCACGGGCGGCGTTCGGACTGCCGTACGCGTGGTCCTCGACCTCGATGTCGCGCGCGGACGACGTCGTGACCTATCGCTCGCGACGCCACGCCGGGGGAGTGTCGAGCCGCGTCGTCGCGCGGGTCGGCGCCGTCGTCGAGGCCGATCCGCTCGCCGACTTCCTGACGGCGCGGTGGGGGATGTTCACGCGGCGGCGGGGTCGCACGGAGTTCGTGCCGAACGAGCACGAGCCGTGGCCGCTGCGCGCCGCCGAGCTGCTCGAGCTCGACGACGGGCTTGTCGCGGCGGCCGGCCTGCCCGGGGTGACCGATCGCGACCCCGACTCGGTGCTCTTCTCGCCGGGGGTCGTCACCCGGTTCGGAGCACCGCACCCCCGGCCGGCGTCGCCCTAGCCGATCGCTGCGACGAGAACCCGACGACGCGTGCGGCAGAGTGGGGGCATGGCGGGTCAGCGGCAACGGCAGGGTCGGCTCGCCGGTCTGCTCGCCGACCTCGGACGCCGGTCGGCCGGAGAGCGCCCGCCCGCTCCGCGGCTCGAGAGGATGCCCGACGACGCGGTCGCGCGGGTGCTCGACCTCTATCGGGAGCTCGGCGGTCGCGCCGTGGGGCTCGTCACCTTCCGGCCCGGGGTCTGGGATGTCGTGCTCGCCGACGGCCTCGTCGTGGAGCTCGACGAGGAGCAGCACTTCAACCGCTACCGCCGGCTCACCCTCGAGCCGGACTGGGCGGCGCGACTCCCGTGGGCCGTCGAGTATCGTGCGCACGCCGTGGAGCACGAGGACGCGGCCCTGCGGAAGGCGCGGCGCGGCGGCTACTGGACGAGCGCGTCGACCGAGCGCATGTTCGGCCCCGCGGCCCCGTCGGGCGAGTTCGGCGGTCACGGCTCGCCGCGGTGGAAGCAACGCGCCCTCTACGACGCGATGCGGGATGCCGTCGCCGTGAGCGGAGCGGTGCGGCTCGCGCGGGTCGCGGTGTGGGATGTCGTCGGGGACGTGCCGCTCGGGAGGGTGCTCGACGGCAGGGCCGAGCCCGACCACGACGCGCTCGCGGAGCTCATCGAGCGGCGCGCCGCGTCCTGAGGGTCCGCCGATCCGGGGTGGCGCACTGTCGATCCGCGGCGGCGCTGTCGATCCCGGCTTCCCCCGTTCGTCGTGGGTGCATAACGTGACACTCGACGAGAGGAAAAACCCGTGCGGTACTTCATGTCCCTCATCTCCGATCCGGCGGCCGAGCCGTACGTCCGCGAGGAGGACACGATCGGATCGTGGATCGACGAGATGACCGAGCGCGGCGTGCTGCTCCTGGGGGAGCGGCTGCGGCCCCGGGAGGCGGCGACGACGGTGCGGCGACGCGGCGGGAAGCTGCTCGTGACCGACGGCCCGTACGCGGAGGCGAAGGAGTGGGTGGCCGGCATCGGCGTGCTGGAGTGCCGCGACCTCGACGAGGCGATCGACGTGGCGTCGCGGCATCCGATGGCCCGGTTCGGCACGGTGGAGCTGCGGCCCGTCTGGCCGCTGAGCTGGGACGACGCCGGCCGCCCGATCGAGGAGCCGGCCTGAGCGTCTCGACGGCGCTCGAGCGCGCGCATCGTGAGGAATGGGGTCGCGTCGTCGCGACGCTCCTCCGCGTCACCGGCGACTGGCATCTCGCGGAGGACGCCGCGCAGGGGGCTTTCGTGAAGGCGGCCTCGCGCTGGGCCGACGACGGGGTGCCCGACAACCCCGGGGCGTGGCTCACGACGGTCGCCCGCAACGCCGCGCTCGACGTGCTGAGGCGGCGCACGACCGAGCAGCGCAAGCTGCGGGAGGTGGCGGCGGAGTCCGCTCTCGGCGACACCGCTCCGGGGGACCCGGCGTCGCTCGACGTCGACGACTGGTCGGAGGCCGACGTCCGGCTGCGCCTCATCGTCACGTGCGCGCATCCCGCGCTCGCGATGGAGGCGAGGGTCGCGCTCACGCTGCAGGCGGTCGCCGGGCTCACGACGCGCGAGATCGCGCACGCCTTCCTGGTGCCCGAGGCCACGATGGCGCAGCGGCTCGTCCGGGCCAAGCGCCGCATCCGGGACGCCGGCATCCCGTACCGCGTGCCGCCGCTCGCGGAACTCCCCGAGCGCATCGACGGCGTGCTCGCGGTGCTCTACCTCGTCTTCTCCGAGGGCTACGCGGCGTCGTCCGGCGACGCGCTGCTGCGGGTCGACCTCGCGGGAGAGGCGATCCGGGTGCTGCGGCTCGTGCTCGAGCTCGTGCCGGAGGACGCGCTCGACGAGGCGAGGGCGCTGCTCGGCCTCATGCTGCTCCAGCACTCGCGCCGGGAGACCCGGCTCGACGTCGACGGCGACCTCGTCCCTCTCGAGGACCAGGACAGGGCACGCTGGGACGCCGCGGACCTCGCCGAGGCGCGTCGGGTGCTGGCGCGGCCGCACCGCGTGCGCGGGGGCTTCCGGGTGCAGGCCGAGCTCGCCGCGGCGCACGCCCTCGCGGCGGATGCCGCGCAGACCGACTGGACCGCGATCGTGCTCCTCTACGACGAGCTCGCCGCGTTCAGCGCCTCCCCGATGGTCGCGCTGGGTCGGGCCATCGCCGTCGGGTTCGCCGAGAACTGGGAGTCGGGCCTCCGCGAGCTCGACGCGCTCGCGGTCGGCGGGTCGCTCGACGGCCACCACCTCCTGCCCGCGGCGCAGGGCGACCTGCGGCGTCGATCCGGCGACCTCGCGGGCGCCGCGGCCGACTACCGCCGGGCTCTCGCCCTCGCGCCGACCGAGGCGGAGCGTCGCTTCCTGCGTCGTCGGCTCCGCGAGGTGGGCGGGGGCTCCTGACCCCGCGCCCCGCAGGGCGGTGGTCCCGCGTGGCGGCAGCCGTCACGTGGCCGTCGAGAGCTCGCTCGCGAGCGGGAGGGACAATCAGCGGAACTCGCCCGACCATTCGCCACGATCACTCGACGTTCACGGCGTGAGTACTCGACGTTCACGGCGTGAGCTCGTCGTTCGGGGAGTGAGCTCGGGTCCGGGCGTCATCAAAGTGCGAGAGGGTGGGCGATACCAGACTCGAACTGATGACCTCTTCCGTGTGAAGGAAGCGCGCTACCAACTGCGCCAATCGCCCGCGGCCTCCATCCTGCCACATCGCCGGACCCCGCCGTGCTCGGGCTCGACGGCGGCCGAAGGGGGATCGACGTAACACGCCGCGCTCGGTTTGGCGGGGGTCGAGGCATCGGCTAGAGTCGACTCCGCACGTGAAAGCGTGCAACGCGGATGTGGCGCAGTGGTAGCGCATCACCTTGCCAAGGTGAGGGTCGCGAGTTCGAATCTCGTCATCCGCTCGAGGGAGAAGTCTCACGGTCCAGAAGATCGGCTGGTGACAGCGGATCGACTGGCCCACTCACATGGTGGCGTGGCCGAGAGGCGAGGCAGCGGCCTGCAAAGCCGTCCACACGGGTTCGAATCCCGTCGCCACCTCTCTCACCGCATCCGAAGGCTCTCGAGGTTCCGCCGAGAGGGTCGCCGGGAACGGGCGATTGGCGCAGCGGTAGCGCGCTTCCCTGACACGGAAGAGGTCACTGGTTCGATCCCAGTATCGCCCACCATGAAAACCCCTGGTAAATCCGGGGGTTTTGTGCGTTAGGGGCGTCCTCGTGGCCTAGTCGTGGCCTACTGCACGGCGTTGAGACCCTGCGCGGGCAGGGCGGACGGCTCTTCGGCCCGCGTGACCAGAGGCCGCGACCCGGACGAAAAGGACAGAAACTCGCCTAGTCGAGGTCCTCGGCGTGGAGGTCGTCGCTCAGATAGATGTCGGGACGAACGCGGCATGCAGGAGGCCGAGGCGCCGCATCGTCTGACGAGTCGAGACCGACGGCGGACGACGCGCCCTGACGGGACGGGATACTGATACGCCCTCAGTAACCGAAGGCAGCGGCTACCTCATCTCCAGCGCGCGACGGCCTCCTCCCCAGCAGCGCGCTACGGGACGATGGCAACATCCTGATCAGCGAGCTGATGGATGTCGGTGGCGCGTGGTCCACTGAAGGCATGGAGACGCTCCGCCCGCTCGACGAGTCGCACCCCGAGGTGCGCGTCGTGTTCGGCCTGGCCGAGGCGGAGTTCGCGGCATCCGCGATCGCGCGAGCGACGGCCGCGCAGATGCACGCGATCGTGCGCGTGCTGCGCGAGGCGGGCGAGCATCCCGAGCTGTTCGTCGATGCCGCGGAGACCTCCGGCATGACCGAGTTCGAGGTGCGCTCGTACGCCGAACGCGCGGCCGGCGCCGACCTGGCGACGCGCATCGGGATGGCGGAGGGCACCGTGTTCGCCCTCGCCTTTCAGGGGCGTGAGCTCCTGCGCGCGACCCCGGGCGTGTGGGCGGCCTTCCGGGAGGGCGAGATCTCGGCGGCCAACGCGCGCGCTCTCGCCGACCGCGTCGCCGACGTGCCCGAGCACCGCTGGCGCGACCTCGACGACGCCGCGCTGGGCATGGCCACGCTCGCGCCCGCGCGCTTCGCCGGTCGGCTCCGCAACGTCGTCGAACGGCTCGCGACGGAGCCTCTCGCCGTGCGCCATCGTCGTGCCGCCGAACGTCGGCGGGTGTGCGTCGACCGCGATCGCGACGGGATGTCCTGGCTCTCGCTCCACGTGTCCGACGCGGCGGCGGCCCGTGTGCTCGCCCGGCTCGATGAAGCGGCGACCCGCTTGTCCGGGCTGCCCGGTGAGACTCGCACGCGCGACCAGCTCCGGGCCGACGTCGCGGTCGACCTCCTCGCGACGGGTCCAGGCGGCGAGAGCTCCGTGCGGGCGACGGTGCTCGTGACGGTTCCCGTGCTCACGCTGCTCGGCCTCTCCGACCAGCCCGCCACGCTCGACGGCGTCACCCCGATCGACGCCGACACGGCGCGGCGACTGGCCGCCGACGCGCCGTCGTTCCATCGACTCCTGACCCACCCCGTCTCCGGAGCGGTGCTCGACGTCGACCGCACGACCTACCGCGTGCCGGCCGACCTGCGCCGAGCCGTGCTCGCGACCCACCCCCGCTGCGTCTTCCCGGGATGCGGGCGACGTGCCGCCGATTCCGACCTCGACCATGGCCGCGACTGGGCGCGTGGTGGCGGCACCTCATTCGCGAACCTCGCCCCGCTGTGCCGACATCACCATCGCATGAAGCACCTCACCGCCTGGAGCTACCAGCGCTCCGATTCGGCCTTCGAGTGGACGAGTCCGACGGGCGCCGTGCAACGCGCCGACGATCCGCCGCCGTTCTAGTCGCGAGTACTCCTCGTCGTGCGGGCCGCGTCGTCGACAGGTGCGTTCCACGATCGGTGCCACGGGGCAGGCCCCGCGCCATCCCGCTAGCCCGGGCGCGCCCGTGCGCGCAAGAGCCTGGGCGGGATGACCCCGCGCCGCCATTGTCGAACCATGGCCCGAGAAGACGATCCGACGAAACCGCTGCCCGCCGTCGACCAGCCGACCGAACCCCTCGGGGTCGAGCCCGCGGAGGTCGACCCCGTCGCCGATGCGCCCGTGGTCGCTCCGCACGTGCCCGTCGCCGACGTGCGCACCGCGCAGCTCGACGCCGCTGCGCCGCCCCCTCCGCCCCGGGCGACTTCGGGCAGGCTGCTGGTCGGCATCCTCGTCGCGGTGCTGGCGATGGGCGCCGTCGTCTTCGGCCTCGCCGTGCTCGGGCCGCTGCTGTCGGGCGCGGGCGCGCCGCAGACCCCGACCTCGCCGAGCACCGAGCCGAGTCCCGAGGCTCCGACCGAGCCGAGCGAGGCACCCGGCGACCCGGTTCCCGAGGACCCGGAGCCCGCACCCGAGCCACCGGAGGATCCCGCGCCGAGCCCCGAGCCCACCGCCCCGGTCGAGCC
>JAEWKY010000047.1 GCA_023457615.1 Actinomycetes bacterium
GTGGAAGGCCACGGCCTCGCCGATCCCGAGCTCCCGAGCGCGCGCCTGCATCGGCGCGCGCTCCTCGCCGTTGCCGTAATAGAGGAGCCGCGCGCCCGGGTGCCGGGCGAGCACCTCGGGAAACGCCTCGACGAAGATGCCCGCGCCGTGCCACTCCGAGTAGGTGCCCGCGTAGACGAAGATCGGCGGCTCGGGCGGGAGGCGCCCGTCGTACTGGAAGTGCGACGTGTCCGCTCCGAAGCCGATCGGCACGGCGGGCGTCGTGATGCCGACCTCGCGGAAGCGGTCGATGAGCGGCTGGTGGGCCGCGAACAGCTTGCGGGCGCCGCGCAGGCCCCACGCCTCGAGCCGCCGCAGGGCGCCGATGACGAGCCGGTTCCGCGTGACGAGCTCCGCGGCCTCCGTCCAGTAGTCGGCGGCGCGCACGACGTACGGCGTGCGGCGCAGCGCCGCGACGACGCGCACGACCGCGACGGTCGTCGGCGGCGGCTCGACGATGTAGAGGTCGGCCCGCCGTGAGAACAGCATGCGGAACGCGAGCGGCACGTCGAAGCTGAGGTAGGAGAGATAGCCGCGCACGTAGTTCTGCCGGTCGCGCTTCACGGCGGCGCGGCGGATGTCGATGCCCGTCGGGTCGTCGACGACCGAGCCCCGCGGCGGGCGCGCGGTGAGGATGACGACCTCGTGTCCCCGGTCGCGGAACTCCTCCGCCCAGATCCTCAGGATCGCCGACGCGGCCGAGACCTCCGGACCGAAGATCCGCGTCGCGATGACGACCCTCATCGGTCGGCGAGCAGACGGGCGATGAGGGCGTCCTGGGTCGCGCGGTCGAGCTCGCTCGAGAGCTCGCGGGCCGAACTGTCGGACGCGCGCTTGAACGCCGCCACGTCGTCCGCGGAGAGGTCGCGCAGGGCCTCGACGAGGCCGTCGGCGCTCGTGTCGCGGGTGATGATGCCGAGCTCGTAGCGCCCGAGGTAGTCGTCGATCTCGGGCGCGGGCGAGAAGACGAGCCCGAGGCGCGCCTGCACGAAGTCGAAGAACTTGTTCGGCAGGTGGTACAGGTGGCTCAGCGTGCGGAGCGGGTAGAGGAAGACGCCCAGGTCGTACTGGTTGAGCACGGTGGGCAGGGTGGCCGGGGGCACCGGGTCGTGCACCGTCACGCGCGGCGACGCCGCGGCCCGGGTCCGGATCTCCGCGAGATGTCCGCCCGGCACCTCGAGCAGGTAGAGGTCGAGCGAGAACCGCTCGCCGAGGCGCTCGGTCGCGTCGATGAGCTCCATGATGTTGCGCTCGGGGTCGGCCGTGCCGCTGTGCACGAGGCGGATGCGGTCGGGATCGACGGGGGAGGGCGCGAGGTCGGCCCGGAAGTCGGCCGAGTTGCGCACGGTCTCGGTCGTCAGCGCGTAGCGCTCGGCGTAGAGGCCGGAGAGCCCCGCGCTCACGCTCGTCACCGCGGCGGTGCGCGGCAGGTAGGTGCGGCAGAGGTGCTCCATGTACGGGCCGACGAGCACGCGCCAGACGAGGATCGTCGAGCGCTCCTCGGGCGCCCACTCGTGCATGTCCGCGTACACCCGGTCGGAGTCGGCGGCGAACGCGAGGGGGAGGGCGCGGGCGTCGTTCGCGACGACGAGGTCGTAGCGTCCCGAGCCGACGACCTCGGCCAGCACGGCCTTCTCGCCGGGGGCCGTGAGCTCGACGGCCCGGTGCCGGCGCAGGGCGAGCCGGGCGACGCCGAGCGGGGTCTGCGGCAGCGACGCGGCGTCGTCGGGCACCTGGATGTGGCGGGCGACGCCGGCGGGCGCCGGGCCGTAGCCGACCGTCGTGACCTCGCCGTGGCGCCGGAGCACCTCGATCTGCCGCAGCACGCGCGAGTCGGCGTGGATCGGCGAGAACGAGACGCAGAGGATGCGGGGTCCGCCGGATGTCGTGCTCATGCGGGGGAACCTCCGTCGGTCTCGCGCTCGCTCAGGCCGGCGAGCTGCACCTGCAGCCCGAACTGCGGCACGGCGGCCGCGAGCTCCGGGAAGGTGCCCTTGCCGAGCACCCGGCCGTGGTCGAGATAGCAGATCTGGTCGTAGTCCTTGATCGTGGAGATGCGGTGGGCGACCGCGATGAGCGTCACCTCGCCGTGCAGCGCCTTGAGCGCCTGCACCACGTCGTCCTCGGTCTTCGTGTCGAGCGAGCTCGTCGCCTCGTCGAGCACGAGCACGAGCGGGTCGGAGTAGAGCGCCCGGGCGATGCCGAGCCGCTGGCGCTGACCGCCGGAGAGCGACATCCCGCGCTCGCCGATGCGCTCGTCGATCCCGTCGCCGCGCGCCGCGATGAGCGAGCCGAGCTGGGCCTTCTCGAGCACCTCGCGCACCTTGTCGCGGTCGTAGTCGTCGTCCCAGGTGAGCGCGACGTTCTGGCCGATCGTGCCGTCGAAGAGCGTGACGTGCTGCGGCACGTAGCCGATGCGCGAGCGCCACGCGTGGATGACGTCGGTCAGGGCGGTGTCGTCGACCTCGATCGTGCCCGCCGTGGGCGTGCGCAGGCCCAGCAGCAGGTCGATCAGGGTCGACTTGCCCGACCCGCTCGGACCGACGATGCCGAGCGAGGAGCCGAGCGGCACGGCGAGGTCGAGCCCGAGCAGCACCGACTCGCCGCCGGACGGATAGCGGAACTCGATGTCGCGCAGGGCGAGCGTCTTCGGGCTGTCGGGCAGCACGACCGCGTCGCTGCCGCCGAGCGCGTCCGTCGCGTTGGCCTCGGCGCCGCGCAGGTCGGTGACGACGTCGCGCACCCACGGCACGCTCGCCGTCGCGTTGATCATCGACGACTGGATGCCGGTGAGCGCCGGGATGAGCCGGATGCCCGCCGCGGCGAAGAGGGCGACGGCGACGACCGCGGCGGTGAGCCCGTCGAGCACGAAGCTCGTGCCGCCGATGAGGAGGAAGCCGCCGATGAGCGCCGCCTCGTAGGCGTACCGCGGCACGGCGGAGAGGAAGACGAGCGACGCGCGTGCCCGCACCGCGCCCTGCCGCTGGGTGCCGACGAGCTTCTGCACCTGCTCGAGGCGGCCGCGCAGCGTGAGCTCCTTGAGCGCCTCGACCATCTCCGTCAGGAGCCGGGCGATCGTGTAGGTGTAGTCGAGGTTGCTCGACGCGGCGCGCAGGCTGCGGCGCGTGACGACCTGGTTGAGCACGACGGCGACGAGGCCGAGGTAGACGAGCGAGATGCCGGCGGTGACGGGCTGCGCGACGACGAGCACGCCGAGGGTCAGCACGATCGTGAGCACGTTGCCGGGCAGCGTCAGCAGGGCGAGGATGAGGCCCGAGATCGCAACCGAGATGCCGGTGTCGGCGATGCGGGTGAACTCGACCGTGCTGCGCTTCGACCGCTCCTCCCAGCTCGAGCCGAGGTAGGCGCGGAACAGCCGCGCGCCGATCTCGTACTCGTAGAGGGCGAACTGCCGCGTCGCGATCCAGTGCATCAGCACGGCGAGCACGCTCTTGACGATGATGAGCGAGCACGCGACGAGGAGCAGCCAGGGGGTCGCCTCGACGGGGAAGTCGCCGAGGAGCGGGATCGACACCGGGTCGCCCGACGCGACGGGCGTGATGATGAGCACGAGCAGCGACATCGCCGCGACATCCAGCAGCGACAGGATGGCGGTGCAGACGACGTAGATGACGAGGAACAGTCGCGCCCGTCCGGGGAGCAGCGGGAGCAGGTCGCGGAGCGCGCTCCAGAGCTGTTTCATCGAGCGTCAGGCTACCATCGGGGCCATGCTCGACCCTGCGGCGCTGCTGGATCGGGCGCCCGGTCCCGTGCGTCGTCTCGCCTACCGGATCGCCGCGGGTCGCGGCCCGCTCGGCCGCCTCGCCGACCGCCTCCGCTTCCGCTTCTCGCCCGACGAGATCCCCGGGCTCCCGCCCGTGGCCGACGCCCCGGTCCGCCTCGTCGTCGGGCCGGCCAACTCGGCGGGTCAGGGCTACCTCTGGGCCCGCGCGGCCGAGCGGCTCCCGGGCGTCGCCGCGCTCGCCGTGCACGGCATCGGGTCCTCGCCCTTCGCGCCGCGCGTCGACGTGCGCGTGCCGGCGGCGGTGGCCCGGCGCTCGGCGGTGTGGCAGGACGCCCTCGAGGCGTTCCTGACCCGGCAGACCCACGTGATCTGGGAGTCGGGGCTGCCGCTCCTCGGCCGCCGGTACGGCGACGTCGCCGCCGAGCTGCGCGTGTTCGGGGACCGCGGCGTCGCCGCCGCGCTCCTCTTCCACGGCAGCGACC
>JAEWKY010000048.1 GCA_023457615.1 Actinomycetes bacterium
ACGTCGGGCCACTCGGCGGCGAGGCTGCCGAGGAAGCGCGGCACGTGCGGCGAGCCCGCGTCGCTCAGCGCGCGCTGCACGGTGACGTCGGGGTTCTCGCCGTGGTGCAGGGTGCGGAACACCTTGAGGATGATCGTCGGCTCGCCGTCCTCGTCGACGACGATCGAGGTGTTCGACTGCTCCCCGGTGAGCACGCGGCTGCCCGTGACCCGCGTCGTGTCGACCCCGAGCTCGGCGAGCAGCCCGACGGCGAACTCGTGGTGACGCGGCGCGTCGACGAGCGGGCCGCCGTCGCCCGGACCGAGCGGGATGTCGGCCTCGACGCCGTCGGGGGCGAGCACGAGCGGCACCTGGTAGAGCGTCGGCAGGGTGCCGGCGTCGTCCATCACGAGGTAACGGGTCGCCCCGGCGGCCGGCTGTGCGTCGAGGATGCGGAACCTCGGCGCGTGACTCTTGCCGGCGTACCAGCGCTGCCGCGCGATCCACGCGCCCACGTCGTCCACGAATCCCACCCCGTCACCCTCTCCCGGTGGAGGGGGTGGTGGGAGGGGGTTGACCCTAGAGGTCGACGATCTCCACCTGGCGCAGCACCGAGGCGTCGACATCCCGCTGGATGCCGGCGAGCAGCTCGTCGGGCACGGCCGAGTCGAGCGTGAGCACGCTGAGCTGGTCGGCACCGCGCCCGCGGCGGGCCATCTGCATGCCCGCGATGTTGATGTTCGCGTCGCCGAGGGCGCTCGAGTAGATCGCGACGATGCCCGGCCGGTCGGTGTACTCCATGACGACGAGGTGGCGGCCCACGGGCACCTCGATGTCGTAGCCGTTGATCTCGGTGATCTTCTCCGCCTGCTTGGTGCCCGCGAGCGTGCCGGAGACGGAGAGCGTGCCGCCATCGGTCGTGGTGCCCTTGATCGTGAGCACGTTGCGGTAGTCCTCGCTCACCGGGTCGGTCGAGAGCCGCACGGTCACGCCGCGCTGCTCGGCGAGGAGCGGCGCGTTTACGTACGACACCGTCTCGGTGACGGCGCGCGAGAAGACGCCCTTGAGCGCCGCGAGCCGCAGCACGCCGACCTCGAGCTCGGCGATCTCGCCGCGCACCTCGACGTCGATCGTCGTGAGCGGGGAGTCGGCGAGCCCCGCGAAGAGCTGGCCGAGGTGCTCCATGAGCGGGATGCCCGGCCGCACCGCCGGGTCGATCGCCCCGCCCGCGACGTTGACGGCATCCGGCACGAGCTCGCCGTCGAGCGCGAGCCGCACGGAGCGCGCCACCGAGACGCCCGCCTTCTCCTGCGCCTCGTCGGTCGAGGCGCCGAGGTGCGGGGTCACGACGACGTTCGGCGCCGACGTGAGCAGGTCGTCGGTCGGCGGCTCCGACGTGAAGACGTCGAGGCCGGCCCCCGCGATCTCCCCGCTCCGCAGGGCCGCGGCGAGGGCCGCCTCGTCGATGAGGCCGCCCCGCGCGACGTTCACGACGTACGCCGAGCTCTTCATCGACGCGAGCTCGGCGGCCCCGATCATCCCGGTCGTCTCGGGCGTCTTCGGCATGTGGATCGTGACGAAGTCGCTCGTGCGCAGGAGCTCGTCCAGGCTCAGCAGCGTCGCGCCGAGCTGCTGGGCGCGGGCCTCGGTGATGTAGGGGTCGTAGGCGACGACCTCGACGCCGAAGGCCTGCAGGCGGGCCGCGATGAGCGCGCCGATGCGGCCGAGCCCGATGATGCCGACGCGCTTCTCGTAGAGCTCCGTGCCGGTGTACTTCGAGCGCTTCCACTCCCCGGCGGCGAGGCTCGCGTGCGCGGCGGGGATGTGCCGCGCGAGCGACAGGATGTGCCCGATCGTGAGCTCGGCGGCGGAGATGACGTTCGACGTGGGCGCGTTGACGACCATGACGCCCGCGGTCGTCGCCGCCTGGATGTCGACGTTGTCGAGCCCGACCCCGGCGCGCGCGACGACCTTCAGCCGCGGGGCGGCGGCGATCGCCTCGGCGTCGATCTGCGTGGCCGAGCGGATGAGCACGGCGTCCGCGGTCGCGAGCGCGGCGAGCAGCGCCGCGCGGTCGGTGCCGTCGACGTGCCGGATGTCGAAGTCGGGTCCGAGCGCCTCGACGGTCGCGGGGGAGAGCTCTTCGGCGATCAGGACGATCGGCTTGGACACGCGTGTGCTCCTTCTGGGCGCACGCCTCCTTGCGCCCCCGGCGAGCCTACCGGGGGTGCGAGGAGCCTCCGGGACGTCAGTGGATGGCGGTGAAGCGCGCGCGGCGGTGGCGCGGCGACTCGATCTCGTCGACGATCGCGAGCGCGAGGTCGGCGGCGGAGATCGTCGAGGCGCCCGACTCGTCCTTCAGCAGCACGTCGCCGCCGAGCGTGTAGGCGCCCTTCGTCGCGGTGCCGAGCCACGAGCCGAAGTCCTGCGGCGGGCTCACGTAGAACCAGTCGAGCGACGCCGGGGACGCCCTCAGCAGCTCGAGCGCGTGGAGCCCGGTCTCGATCTCGGGTCGCACGTCGTCGGGGAGGTGGTCCTTCGAGAGATCCCACAGCCGCGGTCCGCCCTCCTCGACGTGGAGCGACGACGCGCCCCCCACGTAGCCGAGGCGCGTGGACGTGCCGGCGAGCCGGGCGACGAGGTCGTCGACGATGGCCTCGAGCCGTCCCGCCATGTCGCCGCGCGGCGAGAGCGCGACCACGACGGCGTCGCGGCCGGCGACCACGGCATCCAGCACCGCGGGGTCGGTGACCGAGCCCGTCACGTAGTCGACGCCCGCGACGGGCTGCTCGGCCGCGCCGCGGCTGACCGCCGTCACCGTGTGCCCGCGCGTCGCCGCCTCGGCGACGACCGCCGCTCCCGCGTACCCGGTGCCGCCCAGGACCGTGATGGATGCCATCCGTCTGCTCCTTACTCTCTTTCGGTAACTCGGTTACCGTATGTCACGTGAGCGGGGTCCGGAAGTAGGCACTTCGCGGTAACGAAGGAGCACGCCGGTGAGTGTCGTCCCGTGGGACCCGTATCGACTCGACTGCCCCAGTCGTCGGCTGCTCGACCGTATCGGCGACCGCTGGACCGTGCTGCTCGTCGGCGCGCTCGACGACGGCCCGCAGCGCTTCGGCGCGCTCGCCGCGCGGGTCGGCGGCATCTCGCAGAAGATGCTCACCCAGACCCTGCGCTCCCTCGAGCGCGACGGCTTCGTCACTCGCACCGTCTATCCCCAGATCCCGCCCCGCGTGGAGTACGAGCTCACCCCGCTCGGCCGGTCGCTCCAGGTGCCGTTGCGCGCGCTCGAGGCGTGGGCGGTCGAGAACATGGATGCCGTCCGGGCCCATCAGCAGGGCGCCGACTCCACCGCGGGGTGACGCCCGGCCGCGGCGGAGTCGGGCCGCGCGGTCCGGAGACGGGGATGTCCCGGGACCGCGGGGGTCCCGGGACATCCGGTCGGGCGGCGGCGCTCATCGCGGCGGCAGCAGCAGCAGGCGCTGGCGCTC
>JAEWKY010000049.1 GCA_023457615.1 Actinomycetes bacterium
ATCTCGGCGTCGTCCTCCCACGCCGAGGCCGGCAGGGTCGCGACGAGGGCGCGGAAGGCGTCGCCGTGCTCGGCCGCGACGGCGCGTGCGTGCGGTCGCACGGCGGCGACCGCGGCGACGACGTCCCCGGCGGCGAGCGCGCCGTCGACGGTCTGCCGCAGATCTTCGAGCACGGGGTAGGGCACTGGTCTCCTGCTGGGCACACCGCCGCGGAGAGGGGTAGTCGGCTCGGAGGTGCAGTGGTCGTACAGGTGAAAGGGCCGGTGGTACCGCCGGGGTGGACTCCCAGTGCGTGGGCCAGGCGGGGCGACCTGAGTCGAGTAAACATTAGTTGCGGGGGTGCGGGCTGTCCACCATAATGAGGACCGCACCCCTACATCCCCCCGTTCGGGTGGCCCCCACAACCCAACCCCGTCGCGTCCCCCGCGTCTCTCTCGAGCCCCGCAATCGAGAGCGACGTTCGCGGCGGCAGAATCCGATCGAGAGACCCGCATGTCCTCCGTCCCCCTGCGCGCGCGTTCGCCGTTCTTCACCTTCGATGCCGAGACGGGCTCCCGGCGTCCCCGCTGGGTCGCCTTCCTCTCCGGCCTCCTCGTGCTGCTCCTCGCGGTCGCGGGCGCCGTGGTCGGCGTGAGCGCCGCGAGCGCCCACGACAAGGACTACGGCGTGAGCTGCTTCGGCCTCAAGGTCGTGCTCACGAACTACAACACGACGCACGCGAACACCGTGTCGATCGTCATCGACGGCGTCGAGCGCGTCCCGGACGCCAAGCGCGCCGACTTCGGGGCGAACTACACGTTCGAGACCACGTGGGACCCGTCGGTCGACCACACCTACTCGATCGTCGTCGACGGCTGGGACGGCTACGACATGGAGGTCAAGCCGACGACGCAGAAGGCGTGCGCCAAGCCGACCGTCGGCCTGACCGCGACGCAGTGCAACACGACCGGTGGGCTGACGACGCTCACGGCCACGTTCTCCGGCTTCGCGTCGTACACCTCGCCCAAGCAGGGCTACCCGTCGTTCGCGCCGGCCTACAGGGCCGAGCTGCTGCGCGGCGGGGTCGTCGTCGCCTCGCAGGACAACGTGCAGAACGACCCCGACGGCACGATCGTCTGGACGGGTCAGACCCCCGGCGCGACGTTCACCCTCGTGGTGAAGGCGGTCGGCGCCGGCAACGCGGGACTCAGCGCGTCCATCGACGCCAAGGCCGTGGCCTGCCCCGAGCTGAAGGACTTCGCGGCGACGGCCCAGCAGTGCGACTCGCCCACGGGCAACAACTCGACGATCTCGGTGCACGCGACCGTGACGGCGGGCCGGGCGTACACCGTGGTGCTCAACCACAACGGCGCGGCGATCCAGACGCAGAACGTCCCGGCGACGAACACCGCGACGACGATCGACCTCGTCTTCCCGGTCGCCGAGAACCTGCAGAACCTGCAGGTCGTCATGACCGACACGGCCGCGGCCGCGGGCGATCCGAACCGTCTGCGCGAGAGCAACATCCTCAACACGAACCCGTGCCCGAAGTTCGCGACCATCGCGGTCGACCCCTCGGTCTGCACGACCGTGGGCGGCCCGCTCACCCTGACGGTCGACATCGACAACCTCGTCATCGGGCGCAGCTACACGATCGCGGTCGACGGCGTCGTGCAGGAGACCCTCACCAAGGTCGCGGTCACGGCGATCGCCGACCGCGTCTACGCGGTGGTGGCCGGCAGTCACACGGTGACCGTGACCGACGTCGACGCGCCCGCCGCGACGAAGACCAGCGACCCCGTGCTGGTCGCCGCCTGCCCGACGCTCCCCGGAGTGGGCATCACGCCCGTGCAGTGCACGGTCCCCGGCGGCACGGCGGAGATCACGGCGACGTTCAGCGGCCTCTCGATCGGTCGCAGCTACGAGGTGACGATCACCGAGAACGGCAACGCGATGGGCGCCTACCCGGCGGTCACGATCGACTCGACCACGACCTCGAAGACGTACGCGAACCTCCAGCCCGGAGCCGTCTACGTCGTCACGGTCGTCGACAAGGGCGCCCCCGGCGTCAAGGGCGCCGCGTCCCAGACGCTCAAGCCCTGCCCGGACACGCCGACGATCACGGTGACCCCGCAGTGCGAGCTGATCAGCAACACGACCTACTACGGCGTGAACCTCGACAAGCTCCAGGGCGGCCAGCAGTACATCGTGACGATCAAGGACGACAAGAACGTCGACGCCGCTCCTCCGGTCACCGTCACGGGCGGCGCCGGCGGCCTCGCCCCGACGTTCCAGGTGCCGAACGGCAAGTACTACACGGTCTCCGTGACGCACGCGACGATCGCCGCGATCACGTCGTCCGTGTCGGTCTACGCCGCGGTGTGCGACCTTCCGACGTTCCCGCTCCCGCCGGAGCTGCCGACCCTCGCCCTCACCGGCGCGGGTGACACGACGATGCCGATGCTCGGCGCGCTCGGTCTCGTGCAGTTCGGTGTCGCGCTGCTCGCGCTCGCCGCGATGCTGCAGTTCGCGCCGCGCCGCCGGGTCGCCTGATCCCACCCGAATCGGAGAGCCCCGACCGCGCCTGCGGCCGGGGCGCTCCGCGTCTCGCCGGGCCCGGCGGGCGTGCGGCGTAGGCTTCGAGCGTGAGCATGGGCGGCGGCGGGGGGATGCCGCCGGGCGGCCGACGCGTCGGCGCGCGGGATGCCGACGCGCAGAGGGCGCTCAACGCGGAGGCTCCGCGCATCCCGGATCTCATCGCCCGGATCGGCGGGCTGTTCCGTCCCCACCGCGGAGCGCTCGTCGCCACCATCGGCCTCGTGCTGTTCAGCGCCGCGCTCGGCGTGCTGCCTCCGCTGCTCACCCAGCAGGCGTTCGACCGCGGGCTCTTCCCGCCCGAGGGCCGGCCCGACGTGCCCGTGCTGCTCGAGCTCGTCGGACTCATGCTGCTCGCCTGGTTCCTGTCGGCCGGACTGGGGGTCGCGCAGACGCTCCTCACCGCGCGCATCGGCAACAGCGTCATGGGCGCCCTGCGGGTGCGGCTGTTCCGCCATCTCCAGTCGATGGAGCTCGGCTTCTTCACGCGCACCAAGACCGGCATCATCCAGTCGCGCCTGCAGAACGACGTGGGCGGCGTCGCCGGGGTGCTCAGCAACACGGTGCAGAGCGTCGTCGGCAACACCGTCACGGTGATCGCGGCGCTCGTCGCGATGATCCTGCTGTCGTGGCAGATGACGCTCGTCGCGATCGTGCTCTTCCCGGTGCTCGTGATCGCGCAGCGACACGTCGGCCAGGTGCGCGCGCGCATCGCGACGAAGACGCAGGAGTCGCTGTCGGACATGACGGCGATCACCCAGGAGACGCTGAGCGTCTCGGGCGTGCTGCTCGCGAAGGCGTTCAACCGTCAGCAGACCGAGGTGGGGCGCTACGCCGACGAGAACAGGCGGCAGATCCAGCTGCAGGTGCAGCAGGCGATGGCGGGCCAGTGGTTCTTCGCGATCGTGAGCGTCGTGCTCTCGACGATCCCGGCGGTCATCTACCTCGTCGCGGCCTGGCTGCTGTTCCAGGACGTCCCCGTGACGGCCGGCACCGTCGTCGCCTTCACGACCGTGCAGGCGCGGCTCATGTGGCCGCTCATGGGCCTGCTGAGGGTCGCCCTCGACCTGCAGACGTCGCAGGCGCTCTTCGCCCGCATCTTCGAGTACCTCGACCTCGTGCCGGCCATCGCCGACAAGCCCGACGCGAAGCCCGTCGACCCCGCTCGCGTCGGCGAGGTGGCGTTCGACGACGTGCGGTTCCGCTACCCCGACCAGGCCGACGACGCCCCGACGACGCTCTCCGGGGTGAGCTTCTCGCTCGCGCCCGGCACCTACGCAGCGTTCGTCGGTCCGTCGGGAGCGGGCAAGACGACGATCTCCTACCTCGTGCCGCGACTGCACGAGGTGACCTCGGGACGCGTGCTGTTCGCCGGCGAGGACGTGCGCGACCTCGACCGCAGCTCGCTCGTGGACGCGATCGGCATCGTGAGCCAGGAGACCTACCTCTTCCACGCGTCGATCGCGGAGAACCTGCGCTACGCGAAGCCGGACGCGACCGACGCCGAGCTCGAGGAAGCGGCCCGGGCGGCGAACATCCACGCCACGATCGCGTCGTTCCCCGACGGCTACGACACCGTCGTCGGCGAGCGCGGCTACCGCCTCTCGGGCGGCGAGAAGCAGCGCGTCGCGATCGCCCGCGTGCTGCTCAAGGATCCCGCGGTGCTCATCCTCGACGAGGCGACGAGCGCGCTCGACACCGTCTCGGAGCGCGTCGTGCAGCGGGCGCTCGACGACGCCTCGAAGGGACGCACGACGCTCGCGATCGCGCACCGGCTCTCGACCGTCGTGGGCGCCGACGTGATCTTCGTCGTGGAGGCCGGGCGCATCGTCGAGCGGGGCACGCACGCCGAGCTGCTCGCCGCCGGGGGCCTCTACGCGCGGCTCTTCGCCGAGCAGCTCGCCGCCGCGTCGGTCGAGGCCTAACCGGCCGGCAGCTTCGCGAGCAGGTCGCGCAGGAGGTCGATCTCGGCGAGCTGAGCTGTCTCGATGCCGCGGGCGAGGGTCACGACCTGCGGCACCTCGGTGCGGGCGAGCACGGCCTCCGCCATCTCCACCCCGCCCTCGTGGTGCGCGATCATGAGCTCGAGGAAGAGCCGCACGGCGTCGTCGCCGGTCGCGGCCCGCAGCGCCGCGAGGTCGGCGGACGACACGAGGCCGGGCATCCCCTCGCCCGGTTCCGGCATCTGGTGCCCGCCGCCCGCCGAGCCGTCGATCACCGGCAGCAGCGTCCAGGTCATCGGGGGCTGCGACGATCGCTGGGGGAGGCTCCACGCGTCGAGGAGGCCGTACATCGCGCCGGACTGCGACGCCTGGGTCACCGCGATGTCGTACGCGACCGTGCGCACCAGCTCGTCGTCGGTGCGCTCGCGGATGAGCAGCGCCATCTCGACGGCCTGCGCGTGGTGCACCTGCATGTCGCGCAGGAACCCCGCCGCGGCGCTCTCGGTCGTCGGCAGCGCCCCCGCGGTGCCGGCCGTGCGCCGACCGCCGACGAAGCCGCCCACGAGCAGGAGCACCGCTGCGAGCACGAGACCCGCGACGGCGCGTCCGCGCGGACGGCTCACGAGACCCGGCCGGGCCCCTCGATCGCGCCCGTGCACGGGGCGTTCGGCTCGGGCGAGCTCGGCGAGCGCCAGTACTCGTCGAGGAACTCGCCGATCGCCGGGTCGTCGACGTCGGTGAAGCGCAGCTGCGCGCCCCAGGCCGAGATCGCCATCGACTCCCCGATGCCGGGGTAGGGCGAGATCAGGGTGTACGTGTCGGGCGCGAGGGCGACGAGGGCGCCGATCTCGGTGTCGCTCGTCACCGCCGGGTCGTAGGTGATCCAGACGGCGCCGTGCTCGAGGGAGTGCACGGCGTTCTCGTCGTTCTGCGGCTCGGAGTAGACGCCGCAGTTGAGCCAGCCCGGGTGGTGCGGGCCGCCGACGGGCGGGGTCTGCTCGTACGTGACGCGACCCTCGGTGTGCGTGCCCTCGAGGCCGTCGAAGGTCTGCACGCGCTGCGCGTAGTCGCCGCTCACGAGGCTCTCGTCGACGGGCTGCGGGGTGGGCGGGATCACGCTCGACAGGATGACCGCGGTGACGATGCCCGCGACGGCGAGGAGTCCGACGACCGTGCCGCCGACGGCGAGGATGCGGTTGCGCCGCCGTGAGGCCTCCATCCTGCGGCGGGCCTCCGCGGCGGCGAGTCGCGCGTTCTCGCGCTGCTGCTCGCGGGTCTGCTTGGTCGGGGGCGTGGCCATGCGCGCTCCTGGAGTCGGGGACGTGTCCTCATATCATCCCCGGAATCCGCCGTGGATGCGCTGAAGGTCGCAGCCGCTAAAGTGAGTCAACTCTTCGGAAGGCTGTCAGGAGGCCTGCGTGACGGTCGATGACGCTCAGGGCGAGCTCCTCGCTCTGCGCGCGCGCAAACGGCACTCGCTGAGCATCAAGTCGCTCCTGCTGCTCATGCTGCTGCTCGTGAGCGTCGGCTCGAACGTCGTCGTCGGCGTGATCGGGTACGTCAACGGCACCGAGTCGCTCACGCGCGCGGCGAACGATCGGCTCGTCGAGGTGCGCGACGCCCGCGCCCGCGAGATCGTCTCGCTCTTCGACACGATCGAGAGCTCGCTCCTGCTCGCGAGCCGCGACAGCGCGGTGGTGGATGCCGCGACCGCCTTCGCGTCCGCGTTCGCCGAGCTCGAGGACGAGGCGATCGCCGCCGAGGCGGTCGCCGCAGCCGGCGGAGCCGAGGACGCCGTGCTCACCCCCGAGCAGGAGGCCGAGCTCGTCGCCTACTTCACCGACGACTTCGGCGCCCGGCTCAACGAGGCCACGGGCGAGGAGGCCGACGCGTCGAGCTTCATCCCGAGCTCCGCCGCCGCGCGCTACCTGCTGTACCACTACACGGTGCCGGGCGGCGAGGAGGCATCCTCCGTCGACGACGCGGGCGACGGATCCCGGTGGTCGGAGGTGCACGCCGAGTACCACGACTACCTGCGGCGGCTCGCGCGTCTCTCCGACTACCCGGGTCTCGTGCTGATCTCGGACGCCGGCCAGGTCGTCTACTCGGTCAACAAGGACGTCGACCTCGGCGCCGACCTCGTCGACGGGCCGTACAGCTTCACCAACCTCGCGCTCGCGTACCAGAAGGCGATGTCGGGCAATCGCCTCGACACCGTGACCTTCGCCGACTTCGAGGGCTACGCGCCCGCCCTCGACGCCCCCACGGGGTGGGCCGTCGCGCCGCTCGCGAGCGACGACGCCATCGTCGGGGCCATCGCGGTGCGGCTTCCCGTCGATCGCATCGACACCGTCATGACCGGCGGCCGCAACTGGCAGGACAGCGGGCTCGGGCGCTCCGGCGAGGCGTATCTCGTCGGCGAGGACAGGCTCATGCGCTCGGTCTCGCGCGACCTCGTCGAAGACCCCGAGGGCTACCTCGAGGCCGCCACGGGCGCCGGACTCCAGCCCGAGCTCGCGGCGCAGGCGGTCGCGAGCGGGCAGACCCTGCTGCTGCAGAACGTCTCGACGCAGGCCGTCGACAAGGCGTTCGAGGGTCGTTCGGGCATCGAGACGAGCGCGAACTACGTCGGCGTGCGCTCCATCGCCGCGTACGCGCCGATCTCGCCCGACGGCGTCATCCGGTGGGCGATCGTCGCCGAGATCGACGCGGGCGAGGCCCTCGCCCCCGTCGACGACTTCACGCGCAACCTGGCGATCTCGTCGGCGATCATCGTCGGCGTCGTCTCCTTCATCTCGGTGATCATCGCGGGCCTCGCGGTGCGCCCGCTCCGCCGGCTCCGGGATGCCGCCCGCCGCATCGCCGCGGGGGAGACGGGCGTGCAGGTCGAGGCGGGCGAGAGCGACGAGCTGGTCGACGTCGCCGCGGCATTCAACGAGATGAGCCGCAGCCTCGAGCTGAAGAACTCGCTGCTCGAGGAGCAGCGTCTCGAGAACGAGCGGCTGCTCCGCACGCTGATGCCCGAGACCGTCGCGAAGCGCTACCGCGAGGGGGCGCGCACGATCGTCGAGGACCACCAGGAGGTGACGGTGCTCTTCGCCGACGTCGTCGGCTTCGAGGAGTTCAGCCGCGGCCTCGGCTCGGAGAAGGCGCTCGACCTGCTCAACGACATCTTCCGGGCGTTCGACGACGCCGCGGAGGAGCACGGCGTCGAACGCGTGCGCAGCACCCGCCAGGGCTACCTCGCGAGCTGCGGGCTGACCGTGCCGCGGGTCGACAACGCCCGCCGCGCCGTCGCGTTCGCGCTCGACATGGCGAAGATCGTCGAGCGCTTCGGCGCCCAGCAGGGCGCCGACCTCCACGTGCGCGTCGGGATCGACACGGGCACGGTCACGAGCGGGCTCGTCGGGCGGTCGTCCATGGTCTACGACCTCTGGGGCGACGCGGTGAGCCTCGCCTTCCGGCTGCAGGGCGGCGCGACCGAGTCGGGCGTGTTCGTCACGCAGCGGGTGGTCGACAAGGTTCCCGACTCGCTCCCCTACAGCGACTCGGGCGTCGTCGAGACGAGCGGCGGGTGGCAGCGGGTCTGGCGTGTCGACCCCGCCGCGACCGCGCTGTAGGCCGCTGTGTTCGAGGTCATCGAGGACATCCTCGCCGAGCCGTGGTTCTGGCCGGCGGCGTCGGTCATCGTCGGACTGCCGATCGTGCTGCTCGTGCTCGGCGAGGTGCACACCGCGATGGTGCGGCGCGGCACGCCGGGCGCGCACATCGTGCTGCTCGTGCGCAACGTGCTCGCCCCGCTCGGCGCGATCATCATCCTGTTCACGCAGATCCCCACCGAGGCCGGCAACGCCGACTTCACCTGGCCGAAGGTCGCGGCGACCGCGTTCGGCTTCGTGCTCATCCTCGTGCTGCTCAACGGCCTCAACCTGGCCATCTTCGTCACGGCCAAGCAGGGCACGTGGCGCAACCGCATCCCGTCGATCTTCGTCGACATCGCGCGCGTGCTGCTCATCGTCATCTGCCTCGCGGTGCTCTTCGGCTGGATCTGGAACGCCGACATCGGCGGCTTCTTCACGGCGCTCGGCGTCGGCTCGATCGTCATCGGCCTGGCCCTGCAGAACGCCGTCGGCGCGGTGCTCTCCGGGCTCTTCCTGCTCTTCGAGCAGCCGTTCGAGATCGGCGACTACATCGTCACGCCCGACGGCAAGGGCCGCGTCGTGGCGGTCAACTGGCGCGCGACCCATATCGACACCGGCAACGGCATCCTCGTCATCCCGAACTCCACCCTCTCGGGCGCCTCGTTCAGCAACCTCACGCGTGCGACGGCGCCGTTCGAGACCGACACGATGGTGCGCTTCGCGACCGACGATCCGCCGCAGGCCGTGATCGACCTGCTCGTCGAGGTCGCCGACGGGCTGCCCGAGCGGCACCCCGACGGCGAGGCGTCGGCGATCCCGATGGGCAAGTCCTGGTACGAGGTGAGCATCCCGCTCACGTCGCCGAACAAGGCCTACGGCACGCTCGGCCTGTTCCGCACCCGCCTCTGGTACGCCGCACGCCGCGCCGGGCTCCACCTCGACCGCGACCTCACCGACAACTACGCCACGCCCGAGCGCACGGCCGAGCAGCTCATCCGGCTCGCGCCGAGGTTCTACCTGAGCCCCGACGAGGCGATCGGGCTCGCCGACCAGGGCGCGGGCCTGCAGCGCTTCGGCGAGGGCGAGGTCGTGCAGCGCGTCGGGGTCGTGCCCGACGGCGTGCGCGTCATCCTGAGCGGCGCCGTCGAGCTCACCGTGCCCGCATCGCGCGGCGCCCGCCTGCCGGTCGGTCGCCTCGGCCGCGACGACGTCATCGGACTGACCTGCCTCACCCGTCAGGTCGCCGGCGCCGAGGTCGTCGCGACGGTCGACCTCGCGGTGCTCTTCGTGCCCTCGGCGGTCATCGACGCGCTCGTGCGCACGCACCCGGCGCTCGCGCGCGACATCGGGCAGGCGATCGACGCGCGGCAGGAGCTCGCGGAGCGCACCCTGCGCGAGGCGGGCGAGCCGCCGCCGGTCTCCCTCGCGATCGCGTAACACGCGCGGCACGCGGCGTCGCTCCTCGGCGTTCGGGTTCGCTTCTCCGGAGGCCGGGTTCGTTTCTCCGGAGCGTCATACCGCGAGCGCCGGAATTCCGGGGATCCGGACGGCGCAACGCCGGAGACCTCCGGAGAAACGCACCCCCCGGTAACGCAAAACCCGCGCCCGTAGGATCGAGGGCATGAAGTACGCGGAGACCGTGCTCGACCTCGTCGGCAACACGCCCCTGGTCAAGCTGAACAAGGTGACCGACGGG
The DNA here is from genome assembly GCA_023457615.1 of Actinomycetes bacterium. Classification (GTDB taxonomy): domain Bacteria; phylum Actinomycetota; class Actinomycetes; order Actinomycetales; family Microbacteriaceae; genus Pseudolysinimonas_A. Next base: position 9,855 of record JAEWKY010000049.1, read on the forward strand.
ATCGCCGCGACGGTGCTCGCGAAGATCGAGTACGTCAATCCCGGCGGGTCGAGCAAGGACCGCATCGCGCAGCGCATCATCGACGCGGCCGAGCGCGAGGGGAAGCTGAAGCCGGGCGGCACGATCGTCGAGCCGACCTCGGGCAACACCGGCATCGGCCTCGCCCTCGTCGCGCAGCAGCGCGGTTACCGGTGCGTCTTCGTCTGCCCCGACAAGGTCTCCGAGGACAAGATCAACACCCTCAAGGCGTACGGCGCCGAGGTCGTGGTGTGCCCGACCAGCGTCGCGCCGGAGAGCCCCGACTCCTACTACTCGGTGTCCGACCGGCTCGCGCGCGAGATCCCGGGGGCCTTCAAGCCCGACCAGTACTCCAACGTCAACGGGCCCCTCAGCCACTACGAGACCACGGGGCCCGAGATCTGGCGCGACACCGACGGGCGGATCACCCACTACGTCGCGGGCGTCGGCACGGGCGGCACGATCTCGGGGGCGGGACGGTACCTCAAGGAGCAGAACCCCGGCGTCGTCGTGATCGGCGCCGACCCCGAGGGATCGGTGTACTCCGGCGGCACGGGTCGTCCGTACCTCGTCGAGGGCGTCGGCGAGGACTTCTGGCCGACCGCGTACGACCCGAGCGTCGTCGACGAGATCATCGCCTCGAGCGACGCCGAGTCGTTCGAGATCACCCGCCGCCTCGCGCGCGAGGAGGGGCTGCTCGTCGGCGGCTCGTCCGGGCTCGCGGTGTCGGCCGCCCTCAAGGCGGCGAAGGATCTCCCCGCCGACGCGGTCGTGGTCGTGCTGCTCCCCGACGGGGGTCGCGGCTACCTCGGCAAGGTCTTCAACGACAAGTGGATGCGCTCCTACGGCTTCCTGCCCCCCGAGGGCGGCAAGACGGTCGAGGACGTCATCGGCACGAAGGACAAGGATCTCCCCGACCTCATCCACGTGCACCCGAGCGACACCGTGCGCCACGTGATCGACAAGATGCGCCGCTACGACATCGGCTCGATGCCCGTGCTGTCGGCCGAGCCGCCGGTCGTCATGGGCGAGGTCGTCGGCTCGATCGACGAGCGCGCCCTCGTCGAGGCGGTCTTCTCCGGCAGCGCGTCGCTCACCGACGCTCTCGAGAAGCACGTCGGCAAGCCCCTGCCGCTCATCGGCATCCACGAGCCCGTCGACGCGGCGCGGGAGGCCCTCGGCACCTCCGACGCGCTGCTCGTCGTCGACGACGGCAAGCCCGCGGGCGTCATCACCCGCCACGACCTCCTCACCTTCCTCGGCGCCTGACGCGCCCGATCCGAGAGCACCATGAGCGACCAGCAGTTCCCCACCCGCGCCATCCACGCCGGCCAGGAGTTCGACCCGACGACGGGCGCGGTCATCCCGCCCGTCTACTTCACGACGACGTTCGTGCAGGACGGGATCGGCGGCTTCCGCGACGGCTACGAGTACAGCCGCGGCGGCAACCCGACGCGCACGTCGCTGCAGGAGCAGCTCGCGAGCATCGAGGGCGGCGACCGGGCGTTCTCGTTCGCCTCGGGCCTCGCCGCCGAGGACGCACTGCTGAGGGCGATCCTCCGCCCGAACGACCATGTGCTCATGGGCAACGACGTCTACGGCGGCACGCACCGCCTGGTCAACCGCGCCTTCGTGCCGTGGGGCATCTCGCTGTCGACCGTCGACATGAGCGACCTGGATGCCGTGCGCGCCGCGATCCGCCCCGACGCCACGAAGGTGGTGTGGGTCGAGACGCCGAGCAACCCGCTCATGAAGATCACCGACATCGCCGCGGTCGCCGAGCTCGCGCACGCGGTCGGCGCGGTCGTCGTCGTCGACAACACGTTCGCGACCCCGTACCTGCAGCAGCCCCTCGCGCTCGGCGCCGACGTCGTCGTGCACTCGACGACCAAGTACCTGGGCGGCCACTCGGACGTGCTCGGCGGCGCCGTCGTGCTGCGCGACGCGACGCTCGTCGGCGAGGAGAGCCTCGCCGAGAAGGTCGGCTTCCTGCAGTTCGCGGTCGGCGCGGTGTCCGGTCCGATGGACGCCTGGCTCACGACGCGCGGGATCAAGACCCTCGCCGTGCGCATGGACCGCCACTCCGCCAACGCGCAGGCGATCGCCGAGGCGGTCGTGGGGCATCCGAGGCTCACGGCCGTGTACTACCCGGGCCTCCCCGATCACCCGGGCCACGCCCTCGCGGCCGCGCAGATGAAGGCGTTCGGCGGGATGCTGTCGGTGCAGCTCGCCGACGCGGCGACCGCGCGGCGCTTCGCCGAGTCGATGGAGCTCTTCCAGCTCGCGGAGTCGCTCGGCGGCGTCGAGTCGCTCGTCTGCTACCCGTCGGAGATGACGCACGCCTCGGTAAAGGGCACCGAGCTCGAGGTGCCCGACTCCGTGGTGCGGCTGTCGGTCGGCATCGAGGGGGTCGACGACCTCGTCGCGGATGTCGTGGGAGCGCTCTCAAGGCTGTAACCTCGGCCCGTGCGCATCCCCGACGACTTCCTGCTCGGCGCGGCGACGGCCGCGTACCAGATCGAGGGCGCCGCGCGGGAGGACGGCCGCGGACCGTCGATCTGGGATGTCTTCAGCCACACCCCCGGGCGCACCTGGAACGGCGACACCGGCGACGTCGCCGCCGACCACTACCACCGGCTCGACGCCGACCTCGACCTCATGGCCGACCTGGGCCTCGAGGCGTACCGCTTCTCGATCTCGTGGCCGCGCGTGCAGCCGGGCGGGCGGGGTGCGCTCAACGCCCCGGGCGTCGCGTTCTACTCCCGGCTCGTCGACGGCCTGCTCGCCCGCGGCATCCGGCCCGTCGCGACGCTCTACCACTGGGACCTGCCGCACGAGCTCGAGGAGGCCGGCGGCTGGCCGCACCGCGACACCGCGGAGCGTTTCGCCGAGTACGCCGCCCGCATCGTCGAGGTGCTCGGCGACCGCGTCGCGATGTGGACGACGCTCAACGAGCCGTGGTGCTCCGCGTTCCTCGGCTACGGCTCGGGCTCGCACGCCCCCGGTCGCACGAAGGGCGCGTCGGCGCTCGCCGCGATGCACCATCTCAACCTCGCGCACGGTCTCGCCGTGCCGGAGATCCGCCGGGCGGCGAGCAACGCGCCCGAGGTGTCGGCGACGCTGAACTTCCACGTGGCCCGGCCGTTCGACGAGAACGCCGAGGATGCCGTGCGCCGCATCGACGCTCTCGCGAACCGGTCGTTCACGGGTCCGATCCTCGACGGCGACTATCCCGACGACCTCATCCTCGACACCGCCGGGGTCACCGACTGGTCGTTCAACCGCCCGGGCGACGGCGCGAGGATCGCCGCGCCGATCGACCTGCTCGGGGTCAACTACTACTCGACGGTGACGGTCTCGGAGTGGGACGGCCGCTCCCCGCGCACCGGCAACGACGGGCACAAGGGCGCGGGCGGCTCGCCGTGGCCGGGCAGCGAGCACGTCGAGTTCCACGCGCAGCCGGGACCGCGCACCGACATGGGCTGGAACATCGCGCCGGATGCCCTCGAGGAGCTGCTGCTGCGGCTGCATGCCGAGCATCCCGACGTGCCGCTCATGGTCACCGAGAACGGCGCGGCCTTCGCCGACGAGGTGGTCGAGGATCGGGTGCACGACGTCGAACGCGTGCGCTACATCGAGGAGCACGTCGCGGCGACGCTGCGGGCACGCGAGGCCGGCGCCGACGTGCGCGGGTACATGGTCTGGTCGCTGCTCGACAACTTCGAGTGGGGCTACGGGTACGCGAAGCGGTTCGGCATCGTGCGGGTCGACTACGACACCCAGGAGCGCCTCGTGAAGGACTCCGGCCGGCGCTACGCCGAGCTCATCCGCTCGCGCGAGCTCGCGCTGCGCGATCCCGAGGACGACCGCCCCGCGGGTTGAGTGCCGCCGCAGGCGGTGTCTCGAAACCGCGAGGCTCCGCGGGTTGAGTGCCGCCGCAGGCGGTGTATCGAAACCCCCAGGGCTACTCGACGCCGCGCTGCCGTGCGAACAACTGCTTCGTGCTGAGCCCCGGCAGCTTCTCGAACTCGCCGGCGATGAGCGCCTCACGCTTGGCCCGCGACCATCCCTGGATGCGCTTCTCGAGCAGGTAGGCGTCGTCGACTCGATCGAACTCAGCGGCCCACACCACCTCGACGGGTCGCCGTTTCGCTGTGTAGTCCGAGCCTCGGCCGGAGAGGTGCTGCTCCAGGCGGACGTGGAGTTCGTGGCGCGTGCTGCCGCAGTAGTACGAGTCGTCGGCGCAACGCAGGAGGTAGCAGTAGGGCATGTCGGATGCTCTCAGCCGAGGTCCGGGCGGGGGCGCCGGTCGCCGTGCTCTGGGGAGAGTCGGGTGGAGCTTCCCAGGGTGGGTTTCGATACACCGCCTGCGGCGGCACTCAACCCGCGGTGCCTCGCGGTTTCGATACACCGCCTGCGGCGGCACTCAACCCGCGGGGTGTCGCGGGGGGACTCAACCGGCGAGGTTCGCCGCCGCCGCGGCCCGCAGACCGGCGAGGAGCACGGCGGGGTCGCGGTCGGTGCCGAAGCGGCTCACGGCATCCTGGATCGCCGTCGCCCACGCCGTGTCGGCGGCCGCCCCGTGCGCGAGCGAGGAGACGAGACGATCGTCGTCGAACGACGCGAGCGCCGTCTGCTGGTAGGCCGGGTACTCGGACGCGTCGACATCCGTGCGCGCCGGGATCGACCCCTTCGCGAGGTTGAACGCCTGCTGCCCGTCGACGGAGCTGATCGTCGTGAGCCAGTGCTCGGTCGCGGCCTCGTGCGGGGCTCCGACGGTGAGCACGAACGAGTCCGCGAGGACGTCGAAGACCCCCGCGGTGCCGGGCACGGGGAAGGTCGTGTACTCGTCGCCGTAGGTCCAGCCGGACTGCGCGAACGCGACCTCGGCCCAGTCGCCCATGACGATGTAGCCCGCGTAGCCGTTGACGACGAGCTGCGTCGCGGTGTCCCAGTCGAGCCCCGCGAAGTCGGCGTTCACGTAGTCGAGCAGCTCGTCGTAGTGCGCGACCGCCGCGGCCACCCCCGGGTCGTCCCACGACGTCCCGCCGGTCCAGAGGCCCGAGTAGCCGTCAGCGCCGAGGTCGGCGAGCAGCACCGTCTCGAACAGCTGCAGCTGCGTCCACTCGGTGCCGAGCGCGAGCGGCACGGCGACGCCCTCGGACCGCAGTCGGCGCAGGTCGTCGATCCAGGCGTCGAGGTCGGCGGGCGGTGCCGCGGGATCGATGCCGGCCGCGGTGAGCACCTCGGTGTTCGCCCACACGACGTTGGCCCGATGGATGTTGGTGGGCACCGAGTAGATCGCCCCGTCGACGGTGAGCAGCTCGATGAGCGACTCCGGGAAGACGTCGTCGAGGTCGTGCTCGGCGTAGAAGGCGCTGAGGTCGCGCAGCTGCCCGGCCTCGATGTAGTCCGTGAGCTCGGCCCCGGCGTGCGCCTGGAACGTGTCGGGCGGGTCGCCCGCGGCGAGACGCTGCGCGAGCGCCGTCTTCGCGTTCGACCCCGCGCCGCCCGCGACCGTCGCGTTGACGAACCGGATGTCGGGGTACTGCTCGGCGAAGACGTCGACGAGCGCGTCGAGCCCGACCTTCTCGGGGCCGGTCGCCCACCACGTGAAGACCTCGACCTGATCCGGGTCGTCGGGATCGGCGCCGACCGGGGCGGAGCAGCCCGCGAGGGCGAGCGCGACCACGGCGGCGGCGACTCCGGCGCGGGCTGTCGGGCGCATCGATGCTCCTTCGGGTACCCCATTGTGCCCTGTTCCTGGCACTACTCTGGTGCCATGGCGCGACCCACAGCGCCCCCGGGCTCGCAGGCGTCGCTCCGGGAGGCGAACCGGCAGCGGATCGTCGACGCCCTGACGACCCACGGCAGCCTCGCGCAGATCGAGCTCGTCGACATCACGGGCCTCTCGGCCGCGACGGTGTCGAACATCGTGCGCGAGCTCTCGACGGCGGGTGTCATCAGCACGTCGTTCGGCTCGCGCAGCGGCCGCCGCGCGGTGCAGGTCTCGCTCACCCGCCAGGACGGTCTCGTCGCGGCGCTGCACTTCTCCTCGCGGTCGCTCGACATCGTGCTCGCCGACTCGGCCCTCACGACCGTGGCCGAGAAGCACGTGCCGCTCGCCGCGGATCACCGCTACGACCGCGAGCTCGACCGTGCCGCCCTCCTCGTCGGCGACATGCTCGACGGCGTCGGCGCGCAGCTCGGCGAGCTCCTCGCCGTGACCCTGTCGGTGCCCGTTCCGGTCGACCCCGACACCGGCCGTCTCGCCGTGCCCGGTCTCATGCCCGGCTGGGACGGCGTCGACCTCGCCGCCTCGCTGCGCGCCCGGCTCGACGCTCCCGTCGTCGTCGAGCACGGCGCCACCCTCGGCG
>JAEWKY010000050.1 GCA_023457615.1 Actinomycetes bacterium
CCGTCGCACCCTCCTCCTTGAGGGCGAGCAGCACCGACCGCGCGACGCCCTCGTAGCGGGTGCCCGACACCACGCGCCCCACCCCGGCCACCTCGCGCTCCGCCGGCCGCACCTCGATCGCCGACGCGCACCCGGGGCAGAGCACGCGACCCTCGAGACCGCAGCCCGCGCAGGGGACCGGGAAGAGAGAGGCCAGCAGCTCGTCGGGTCGCACCCCGCCAGCGTCGCCGCCCGGCGGCGCGGGCGGGAGGATGCCGGCGAGGCTGGGGAGAGCGGCTACTGCTGGGTGGCGAGGAAGGACGCGAGGAGCGTCGTCGGCGCCCAGTTGCCGACCGACGTGAAGCGCAGCACGACGCCCTCGGAGGTGAGCACGCGCAGCCCGTCCTCGCCGTTGCCGCCGACGATCGCGGTGCCGTCGTCCACGCTCCCGAGCGGAGTCGTCGGCCCGCCGAGCACGAGCACCTGCACCGAGGGGCCGGTCTCCGCGTCGACGAGCACGGCGATCCGCTCGCCGTCGACCCACGCGATGTCGAGCGCCGTCCCCGGCGACCTCAGCTCGAACGGCGTGTGCAGCTGGACGGGGGCGAGCTCCGCATCCCGCAGCACCCCGATGACGAGCAGCCGCGGCCCCGTCGCCGTGTCGAGGGCCACGAGCAGCCGGCTCCCGTCGCGGGAGAGCTCGATCGCGCGCACCGTGCCGTCGGCCGCGATGTCGAGCGGGTGCGGGATGCCGTCCTCCCCCATCGCCTGCAGCCCGGCGGGCGACCCGGCGGGCACCGACCAGACGAACCCGAAGGGGTCGATCGTCGGCGCGATGAGCCCCGCCCGGTCGTCGACGATCTGCGGACCGGCGGACGTCACGAGACTCACCCCCCGCGTGCCGAGCACGGCGAGCGCCGAGCGGTCGCGCGAGAGCGAGGCCGCGACCGGGCCGAGCTCGTCGGGGATGCCCTCGAACTCCGGCAGCGGCAGGACGCGGTCGGCGGCGAGCACGCCGAACGCGCCGTCGCGACCGCCGATCACCTCGCCCGCGCGCACGAGGTAGCGCGAGTCGGGCACGACCTCCTCGGCGGCCGGCGCGAGCGAGAGCCCCTCCGCGGTGATGACGATGTCCGACTCGCTCACGGTCGTGATCGAGCGCAGGCTCGCACGCAGCTGCTGGATCATCCGCAGCTGCGCGGTGGGCGACTCGGCGCGCACTCCGGAGCTCAGGTCGACGTCGACGCCCGAGACGTCGCTCGGCTCGGCGCGCCCCGTGACGCCGACGGGGAACGCGGAGAGCAGCACGCCCGAGCCGAGCCACGGCGTCGGCCCGGCGAGCAGCTCCGTCACGATCCGGTTGGCGATCGTGCGCGTGTTGCGCTGCGGGAACCAGCGCACGTCGGGCACGAGGAACCCGTACGACGGGTCGAAGAAGTAGAGCGGGTACTCGTCGAACGTCACCGAGAAGCCGTTGCGGCTCAGCACCGTGCCGGCCGGCGGGTCGACGATGCGCCATTCGCCGTCGACCACCGTGAAGTCGTACTCGAGCGTCTGCGTGGTCGGCGTCGGCAGCTCCACGTAGCGCCCGGCCGCATCCACCTCGGCGACGATCGTGAGCGTGAGCGCGACCGTGTCGTCGTCGACGACGTCCGGCTGGATCTGGCTCGTCGTGACGAGCACGCGGTCGGCCCCGTTCCACGACGTGCCGGGGGCGAGGAACTCGTGGGCGATCTGGTAGTTGTTCTGCGGACCGCGTCCCGCCCGGATGAAGCCGCGCAGGAGATCCTCGGTGCCCTGACCCGTCTGCGGGCCCTCGGGCAGCGAGGTCGAGCTCGGGTCGTCGCGGTCGACCTCGATCGCCGCGGACTGCACGGTGCCCGAGGTGGGGATCGACGCGCAGCCGGCGAGCAGCCCCACGGCCAGGACCGCGGCGGCGAGCGGGCGGAGCCTGCGGTTCACGGCGCCACCTCGATGGTCGGGCCGGGCGGGTCGATCGGGCCGGGCGGGAGGTCGAGCGGCGAGCCGGCGACCTCCTCGCCGCGTCGACGCGGGAGCGTGAGCCGGAAGCACGAGCCGTCGCCCTGCTGCGACCACACCTCGAGGTAGCCGCCGTGCACCGCCGCGTCCTCGAGCGCGATCGCGAGCCCGAGACCCGTGCCGCCCGTGGAGCGCTGACGCGAGGGGTCGGCGCGCCAGAACCTGTCGAAGACGTGCTCGAGGTCGGAGGCCGCCATCCCGATGCCGTGATCGCGCACGGCGATCGCGACGGCATCCGCGTCGCTGTCGACGTAGACGTCGATCGGACGGCGCTCGCCGTGGTCGATCGCGTTGCCGAGCAGGTTCTGCAGCACGCGACGGATGCGCCGGGCATCGACGTCGGCCTCGAAGTAGCCGCCCGGCGCGATGAGCCGGATCTCGGTCTCCCTCTCGGCGGCGAGCGGCTCGACCTGCTCGATCGCGTCCTCGACGAGCCGCACGAGGTTGGTCGGCTCGAGCTCGAGCTGCACCGCACCGGCGTCGTAGCGGCTCATCTCGAGGAGGTCGGCGAGGAGCGTCTCGAACCGCTGCGTCTGCGCGTGCAGCAGCTCCGCGGTGCGGGCGGTCGCGGGCGGGAAGGCCCCGCGCTGGTCGTAGAGCACGTCGCCGGCGAGCCGGATCGTCGTGAGCGGGGTGCGGAGCTCGTGCGACACGTCGGAGACGAAGCGCTGCTGCACGCGCGACAGATCCGCGAGCTGCGCGATCTGCCGCTGCAGGCTGTCCGCCATCCGGTTGAACGAGCGGGCGAGGGTCGCGAGCTCGTCGTCGCCGCCCTCGGGCAGCCGCGACTCGAGCTCACCCGCCGCGAGCTTCTCGCTCGCCTCCGCCGCGACCCGCACGGGTCCCACGACGAGCCGCACGACCAGGTAGGCGACGGCCCCGATGAGCAGCACGAGGGCCACCCCGCCGAGCACGAGGGCGCCCGTCACGTAGTCGAGGGTGTCCTGCGAGGCGCCGAGGTTGTAGGAGAAGTACAGCTCGTACAGCTCGTCCTGCGGCAGGGTCAGCAGCGCGCCGACGACGATGCCGGGATCCGTGCTGCCGTCGTCGTCGGGCAGCGCGACCGACTGCCAGGCGGCGAAGTCGGGCTCGGACTCGGCGACGGCGTCGCGCAGTTCCGCGGTGAGGGGCACATCCGCCTCGCCGCCCCCCGACACCTGGTTGATGAGCGACGCCTGCCCGCCCTGCCCCGGGACGCGGTACATCGCGACGACGGGCTCGGAGGAGACGACCCGGATGGCGTCGAACGCGCTCTCCTGCACGATCTCGAGGTCGCCGACCGACCCGGAGTCCTCGGCCTGCGTGAACACCTCCTGCGCCACGAGGGTCGCGCGTCCCGCCTCGGCCACGATCCTGTCGCGCATCTGGTCGAAGAGGTTCGCCCGCACGCTCGAGACGATGTACCCGCCGACGGCGGTCACCGCGATCGCCGAGAGCGCGACCGTGAGCGCGACGGTGCGCAGCTGGAGCGAGCCGCGCCACAGCCGCACGGCCCGGTCGAGCCAGGAGCGCCAGTCGAACCGCGGCATGATCCGGCTCGGGTCAGGTGACCGCGCCCGCGCGGTAGCCGACGCCGCGCACGGTCGTGACGATGCGGGGGTTGTCGGGATCGTGCTCGACCTTCGCGCGCAGGCGCTGCACGTGCACGTTCACGAGACGCGTGTCGGCCTTGTAGTGGTAGCCCCACACCTGCTCGAGCAGCATCTCGCGGGTGAACACCTGCTGGGGCTTGGTGGCGAGCGCGAGGAGCAGCTGGAACTCGAGGGGGGTGAGGCCGATGCGCACCGACCCGCGACGCACCTCGTGTCCGGCGACGTCGATGAGGAGGTCGCCGATCGCGACGGTCTCGCTCTCGACCGCGGGCGTCGGCCGCAGACGGGTGCGGATGCGGGCGACGAGCTCCTTCGGATTGAACGGCTTCACGATGTAGTCGTCGGCGCCCGACTCCAGGCCGCGCACGACATCCGCCGTCTCGCCCTTGGCCGTGAGCATGATGATCGGCACGCCGCTCTCGGCGCGCAGCGCCGCGCACACCTCGATGCCGTCGATGCCCGGCAGCATGAGATCGAGGAGGACGAGGTCGGGGTTGCCCGACCGGAACGACTCGAGCGCCGCGGTGCCGTCGGCGGCGAACGTCGGCTCGTAGCCCTCCGCACGCAGCACGATGCCGATCATCTCGGCGATGGCGGTGTCGTCGTCGACCACCAGGATGCGGGCGTTCATGGTGGGCACCAGAGTAGTCGAGGAAGCGGGACGCCGAGCGTGAGAGCATGAGCCTCACGTCCGGAACAGGGAGAGGACCGAGTGAGCGACAGCGGATCCCCGGCGGAGCCGGCCGCGGCGTCGTCGTGGGCCGCTCCCGGTTCGTCCGGCCCCGGACCGGCCCGCGGCACGGCGTCCGGCGCCGTCGGCCCCGCGCTCGCACCGCCGACG
>JAEWKY010000051.1 GCA_023457615.1 Actinomycetes bacterium
GACGAAGGGGCTCGGACTCGACGACGCGGTGGCCGTGCTCCGCGGCGCCTGGGGCGCGTGAGGCGTCGACGGCGACGTCACACGGCGTCGACGGCGACGTAATACGGCGTCGCGAGGTTGCGAATCGTGACGACCGTGGGTCAGACTCTCGTCATGACCGCGACCCTGCGCGCCCTGACCTCCTCCGAGGTGATGGAGTCGCGCGCGGTCATGTGTTGTCGAATGTGTGCGTAGCAGACGCCCCCGCGCCCCTGGCGCCCGCGAGCCCCTTCTCCGGCTCCCGCTCTGACCCACACCTCCCGAGGCGGTATCGCGATGGATGACCCCACGCCGCCTCCGTCCGACCAAGGATTCGACACGATGTCTCTCGCCACACTCTCCGAGCTCCGCCCGTCCGCCACGCACCGCCCCGTCGCGCCCGCTCCCGCGCCGCCGACCCCGGTCACCCGCATCCGGGCCGTGCCGGACGGCACCGAGGCCCGCGGCTTCGCCCTCTACGTCGGCATCGACGAGGCGAAGGCGGAGGCCGCCGGCACCGACCTGCCCTCGATCGTGGAGGCGGTGAAGCGGCTGCTCGCCGAGCGCGTCCCCGGCGCCGAGACCTACGCCTCGGTCGCGCTCGCCCCGGTCGGGGCCGGGGGTCGGGATGTCGACGTCGTGCGACTCGCCCTGCAGGACCCCGCCGCCCTCGCGAAGCACCGTCAGGCCTCGGTCGCCGACAAGCCCGAGCCGAAGGGCGGCGTCGTCATCGACATCTCCCGCAAGCGCGTGCTGCTCGACGGCGAGACGGCTCCGCTCACCTACAAGGAGTTCGAGCTGCTGCAGTTCCTCGTGCTACGCGAGGGCCGCACGATCGACCGGGCCGAGATCATCGGCACCCTGTGGGGCGACGCGCAGGACGACGACGCCCCCAACGAGCGCACGATCGACGTGCACGTGCGGCGCCTGCGCTCGAAGCTCGGCGCCTTCGAGGACATCGTGCGCACCGTGCGCGGCGCCGGCTACCGGTTCGACCGCCACGCCGACGTCACGATCCGCTACGCGTCGACCCCCTCGCCCGACGTCTTCTGACCCGGACGGGCGTCGGGGTCACGGCCCGTCGAAGTCGCGACCGCCACTCGCGTCGGGGTCTCCGCCGCTGGAGAGCCGAACGGCCCGGCGAGCGCGTGAGGGTCGCGAGCACCTCGAGCCCGCGCGGCGCGAGCCCCGCGTCGCTCACTCGGTGATCAGGCGTGACCGGCGGCCGCCCGCAGCTCGGCGACGGAGGCCGCCCGCGAGCGCTCCGCGACGACGGCGTGCCCCTCGGGCCCGGGGGGCAGCGCGCCGAATCCCAGTACGGCCTCCGACGGCGACGCCCCCTCCGCGCGGGCGTGCGAGAACCGCTCGTTCCAGACCGCCCCGAGATTGTCGCTCTCCGGGCTGAAGGCGCGGTGGGCCACGTAGCCGGCGGCCGACTCCGCGTCGGAGAACCACAGGAAGCCGATCACCTGCTGCTCGCCGTCGCGCTCGCGGCGCACGGGCACGTACTCGATCTCGCCCGTCGCCCGGAACTCGTACCGGGGCGTCCCGCGCACCACCTTGAGCTGCAGATCCGCGTTCACGCGCTCGTTGGCGAGATCTCTCGACTGCTCGTCGCTCATGTGCCGGCTCCTAGGATCGTCGCGAAGATGTGCCACTTCCCGGCGTCGTCGAGGAAGACGCGGGAGACCTCGAACTCGACTCCGCGCCCGAGGAGGAGCTCCTTCTCGGTGTTCGCGAGCTGGGAGATCTTGCCGACGTACATGCCGGGCGTGCCCTTGGGCACGGCCAGGTGGAAGATCGCGGGCTTGTGGCTGAACGCCGCCGATCCGAGAGACGTCGAGAGGTAGCCCTCGTCGGTGATGACCTGGCCGATGAGGGTGGTCGGGTCGTCGGTGAGGTGGGCGAAGCCGCTGCCGCGGCTCACGATCAGGTTCTCGGGGACGGGGTGTCCCGCGAGCGCCTTGTCGATCAGCGCGATCTGGCTCCTGAGCTCGGGCGTCATCGGCCTCTCGCCGCGGAGCGCCCCGTTGTACTCGGTATACGACGCGCCCGTGTAGTCCCTCACGGCCGCCGCCTGCTTGGCGGGGAGCTCATCCGCGTACCCGTTCCATGTGTCTTGACCGTACTTGATCGCCGCGGCCTCGCTGTCGAAGTCGAGGGACCCGCGACCGAGCTCCGCCTTCGCCACCGCCATCTGCTCGGCGGCGCTCAGCTGCGCGAACTCGCTCTGACTGAGCGGCGCGGACGGCCCGTCGGCGGGCGTGCCGTCGCCGGGCGTGCCGTCGCCGGGCGTGCCGTCACCCGGGACGCCGTCGCCGGGCGTGCCCCCCGGGGTGCCGTCGCCGGGGCTCGTCGGCGGGGCGTCCACCGGGCCGGGGTCGTGCCCCGGAGCAGCCGGGCCGGACGGGTCGCCGTCCGGGGAGGGCGAATCCGAAGGCGTGTCGCGATCGGGATGCACGGGAGCCGGACCGTCGTCGACGGGCCGGGGCGGGGCCGCGGCGCCGGCGCCCGGCCGCGGGCGCGTACCGTCGTCGAGGAACGAGCCGGGGGGCGTCGGGGCATCGGGGGTGCGGGCGCCGACCTGCAGGAGGCTGCTGTCGGGCAGGTCGAGGTGCGTGCCGACGGTCACCAGGTCGCGGATCGCGGTCGTGACCTCGCTCGTGAAGCCGTCGACGCGCGCGAGGAGGCCGTCGAGCTTGGTGAGCCCGTCGAGCGCGGCCGTCGCCAGGCGCGACCCGTCGGCGGCGAGGTCGACGATGCGGGAGCCGAGGCTCATCGCCTTGACGGCGGCGGCGACCTCGCCGGCGCCGGGGATGAAGATCGAGCCGACGTTGACGACGACGCGACCGGCGGCCTCCGCGGGGTTCTCGGCCCAGGTGTCCCAGGCGAGGAGGCCCTTCATCATCTCCTGGCCCATGCCGACGGCGTCCTTGAGCACGGGGACCCCGGCCATGCCCAGCAGCAGCAGCGGAGGCGAGGTGACGACGAGCAGCGAGCCGATGCCGGTGAGCGCCCCCCACCAGGCCTGGCCCGCGGTCTGCCACGACCTGTCCCACTCCCAGCCGTCGATGAGGGAGTTGTAGCCGAAGAGAGCGCCGACGCCCTCGAGCATCTCCTTGCCCGCGTTCCCCGCGCCCCACCAGAACGACTCGCCGCAGTTGCGGTCTTCGTCCACGCGGCTGCCCCACGGCATCACGACCGTGAGCTCGTCGGACTGCTTGAGCTGCCACGCCTCGATGTACTCGACCTCGGCGAGGCACGTCTCCCGCTGCCGGTTGATCTCGTTCGCGCAGTCCGCCTCGGCGTTCTGCAGCTTCGCGTAGGCGTCGGCGAGACGATCCATGAGTACGTTGTTCTGGTCGATGTGCTCGCTCGACTCCGTCCAGTGCGCGAGGATCTGCACGCTCCCCCCGCTCACGCGCGCCGACTCGCCCCGCCCTCGCAGGTACTCGAGAACCTGCGACTGCGTGCGCGGCTGCGAGTACGAGGTGTACGTCGACGACGACGACACCGTCGTGAGCGCGTTGCCGTAGTACTCCTTCGTCTCCTGCGGCGACACCCAGACCCGCTCGTCCCAGGTGATCGTTCCCCGGAAGTCCTCCGCATCGCGCTTGATCGCGGCGAACTCCGACTTGATCGGCCGCAGCGCCTCCGCGAAGTTCTCGAGGGCGGCGGCGACCCGGTCGAACTTCGAGTCGACCGCGCGCGCGTGCTCGCTCGGCGAGGCGAGCGCGCCGTAGATCACGGCGCCCTGCGGCGACTCGAGCACGGCCGGCATCCCCGACCAGGTCGACTCCGCGAGCTCCGCCTGCTCCACCGCGCCCGAGCCCGCCGTGCGCAGCGTGCGCGCCACGTACTCGAGCCGCGCGGGCTTCAGGTCGTCGCCGGGGATGTTCTCCGGGATGATCAGCCCCGAGCTCTGCACGCCGCCGTCGTGAGGAGAGACGCTCATCGTCCGCCCCCGCCCCCGCCGCCGGACGGGTCGAGGGGCGGCGCTGCGTACGAGGCCGCGCCCAGATCGGAGGCCGCGATGCCCGACGCGATCGTCGTCGCGATCTGCTCGTCGCCCGTGAGGTAGGCGTTCGCCGCGTTCGCGGTGCCCTCGAGGCTCGTGGCGTAGGAGCCGAACATGCGCGTGATCGCGCCGTCGTAGATCTCCTGCATGAAGCCCGAGAACGCGCTCGACACGATGCCGTCGTAGCCGCCCGCCTCCTGCACGTCGGCGAGCGTCTCGCCCGCGCCGGAGAGCGCCGTCTG
Source organism: Actinomycetes bacterium (assembly GCA_023457615.1). Taxonomy (GTDB): domain Bacteria; phylum Actinomycetota; class Actinomycetes; order Actinomycetales; family Microbacteriaceae; genus Pseudolysinimonas_A. The sequence continues at coordinate 4,279 of JAEWKY010000051.1, forward strand.
CACGCCCTGCACGGCGGCGTCGGTCTCGGTGAGGATGCGGGTGACGCCCGCGGGATCCACGCGCCAGCCGGTCATGCGTCGAGCCCCCTCACGATCGCCCGACCCTCGAGCAGGCTCTCGAGGGCGAAGACGAGTGCGAGTCCGCGACGGTACTCGAACGGCACGATCGCCTCGGTGAGGAAGCCGCCCTCCGGCAGCGCCGCCTCGGGGCCGTAGGCGTGCGCGAGGTCGACGTCGGTCTCGACCCGGCGCGGGCGCCCGAGCGTCGCGACGAGGGTCTCGTCGAGCTCGGTCACGGTGACGACGCCCTCGCGCACGGTGTCGCGCACGAGGAGCGGAGGCTGCAGGACCTCGGCGAGCGCGCGCAGCTCGTCGAGCGAGTGCTCGCGCGCGGTGAGGAGGGCGACCTCGATCGGCATCAGGAGGCACCCCCGCTGCGATCGAGGAGACGGGTCAGCTGGTCGGTGCCGAGGGCCCGGGTGAAGCGCACCGCCGCGTCGAGGGGCGGCTCGCCGAGATGGCCGAAGCCGACGACGATCGACGGCGTGCGCGGCCGGCCGGCGGTGCGCGCTCCGAACTCGCGGCTCAGCAGGCCGAGATCGGGGTCGAGGGCCCGGGTGGCGCGCGGTCCGACGAGCGCGGCGACCGGGACCGCGGGCGACACGGGCTGCGCGTCGTAGCCGAGATCGGAGCGCCCGGACTGCACGGAGACCGTGCCGAACAGCGGCGCGGACACCTCGGAGGCGAGCCGCTCGAGAGCGTCGACCGCCGTCGCCGCGATCGTCGACGCGGGACCGTCGGGGGCGAGAAGGATGCCGGTGACGGTCTCCTCGACGCCTCCGGGGGTGCGACGCACCGTCGTCGTGAACCGCGCACGACCCTCGGCGTCGGCGACCATCCAGCGCACCGGACCGGGCATCCAGGCCTTCGAGGCGGCGGTGTAGGCGGCGCGGCTCCAGGCGAGCGTGGTGGGCTCGTGGGCGCCCCAGGCCGCCGGCGACGTGCCGGCGAGGTGGGTCGCGAGCGACTCGACGACCTCGCCGAGCTCCGTCGTCTCGTCGGCCGGGGCCTGCGCGGTGACGGCCACGAGGTAGCGCACCGACGACTCCGGCGCGCGTTCGGCGCTCGTGTCGAGCCGGTCCCCGGCGAGGGCTCCGGCGATCGAGTCCGCGACGAGGTTCGAGAGCGGGTCGCGCAGGAGCGACCCGTCGCGGATGAGCCAGCGGCCGCCCGCGGTCGTGAGGTGGTAGCGCGCGAGGTAGCTCAGCCGCGCGATGGGGCGGGTCACGAGCACGGGCGTGAGTCCCGCGGTCGTCGTCGCGACGAGGGCGTCGGCGAGACCCTCGGAGAGCACGACGTGGTCGGCCCGGGACTCCAGGCACGCGTAGACGCCCTCGACGCGATCGACGAGAGGGTGCGAGAACCCGGTGAGCAGCTCGCTCATCGCGGGGCTCAGCCCATGTTGGCGACCGCGGACTTCGCCTTCTGCAGGGTGCCCTGCGCGGTCTCGTTCGACTGCTCGAGGCTCTTGCGGAGCGTGTCGATGATCGTCTTCACGTTGGTGGCCGCCGTGTTCCAGCGGACCTCCTTCGCGGCGTACTCCTCGGAGACGCCGTCGGCCTGGTAGTCGGCCATCGCCTGGCGGACGTCGACGTCGCGCTGCTCGATGAGCTGCTCGAGCAGCGCCGCGGTCGCGTAGAACTCCTCGATCGCCCCGTCGACGGCGGCGGTGTCGTAGTCGCGACGATCTCCCTGGTTGCCGGCCATGCGCGTCTCCTTCAGGCCTTCGACGCGCCGAAGCGCCCCGCATCGAACGACGACGACGTGCGCGCCTGGGTGATCTCGTCGCCCATCTGCTGGTCGCCCTGGATGAACGCGGTGTCCATCTCCTTCATGCCGGCGAGCACGCCGCGGAGCGCGGTCGTGAGCTCGACCGCGATGCCCTCGGCGTCGCGCTGGAAGTCGTCGAAGGCCTTGCGGGCGGCCCCGTTGACCTTGCCCTCGACGTGCTCGGACACGGCGGCGAGCTTGCGGACCAACGTCGCGAGCTCCTCGCTCGACGTCGACGTCCTCTTCGTGAGCGACGTCAGGACGTCGGCCCCCATGGCGAACTTCATGCGCTTTCCCCTGTTCTCCGGCCGGGGCCGGATCGAGCGTGGCACGAGGCTAGCATCGTGGGAAGCAGGGAACCTGGACTATTCCACAGGGGGAAACGGTCGTGACGAGCACCCACCGCGTCGCCCGCCGCGCCGGTGGCGGATCGCCCGCAGGGGCCGCGCAGCTGCTCGGCGCGGCGCTCGTGGATGCGGCCGTCCTCGCGATCGCGGTCGCGGGCGTGGCCCTGGCCCTCTCGAGCGGCGACGGCGAGCTCGGCATCCTGTCCGCCCTCGGGGTCGTCGC
>JAEWKY010000052.1 GCA_023457615.1 Actinomycetes bacterium
GACGTCCTGCGTCGTCATGCGCTCGCGCACGACGCGCTCCATCCGGGACAGGCCGGTGCGGACCTGGTTCTGGATGAGCTCGCCCACGGCGCGGATGCGGCGGTTGCCGAAGTGGTCGATGTCGTCGACGTCGAGGCGGATGTCGACCTTCTTGCCGTCGCGGACGCCCGGGAGGGTGGTCTGCTCGGCGTGCAGCGCGACGAGGTACTTGATCGTCGCGATGATGTCCTCGAGGGTCAGCACCGAGTCCTTCAGCCCCGCGTCGATGCCCAGCTTGCGGTTGAGCTTGTAGCGGCCCACCTTCGCGAGGTCGTAGCGCTTGGGGTTGAAGTAGAAGTTGTCCAGCAGCGCGCGCGCGGCCTCGGCGGCGACCTGCTCGCCCGGACGCAGCTTGCGGTAGATGTCCTTGAGTGCCTCCTCCTTGGTGAGGATGGCGTCCTTCTCGAGGGTCGCGGCGATCGACTCGTAGCCGGGGAAAGCCGCGAGGATCTCCTCGCTCGTCATGCCGAGCGCCTTGAGGAACACGGTGACCGACTGCTTGCGCTTGCGGTCGATGCGCACGCCCACCTGGTCGCGCTTGTCGATCTCGAACTCGAGCCACGCACCGCGGCTCGGGATGACGCGCGCCGAGTAGATGTCCTTGTCGGACGTCTTGTCGTTCTGGCGCTCGAAGTAGACGCCCGGGCTGCGGACGAGCTGCGAGACGACGACACGCTCGGTGCCGTTGATGATGAAGGTGCCCTTCTCGGTCATGAGCGGGAAGTCGCCCATGAAGACCGTCTGGGTCTTGATCTCGCCCGTCATGTGGTTCATGAACTCGGCGTTGACGTAGAGCGGCGCGGCGAAGGTCTTGCCACGCTCCTTGCACTCGTCGATGGAGTACTTGGGCTCCTCGAGCTCGGGCGCGGAGAACGACAGCTGCATCGTCTCGCCGAGGTCCTCGATGGGCGAGATCTCCTCGAAGATCTCGTCGAGGCCCGTGGTGTCGGGGACGCCCGCGTCGCCGGAGGCCTTCGCGGCCTCCACGCGCTTCTTCCAGGCGTCGTTGCCGACCAGCCAGTCGAAGCTCTCCGTCTGGAGCGCGAGGAGATCCGGCACCGTGAGGGTGTCGGTGATCTTCGCGAAGGAGAGCCGCGAGGCGGTGCGGCCGGTGATCGGGGACTTCTTAGAGGTGCGCGCAGCAGCCAAGGAAAACAACCTCCGTGAGACCCGTCGGTCTCAGTTGTCTCGGTGTGTGGGAAGGAAGCCCGGAGAACACATCAAGCCGACCGCAATATGACGGCGAAGGTGAAGGGGGCGCAAGGATCAACTATAGGACGCAACTCGGCGACACGTCTAGCTATTCCTTGACTTTCTCCCCGCGGTGGGTCTATAAGCCCGCGTGACAGACTCGGGGGATGGCCGACATCGCGGAGATCACGCTCGAGAGCGGCCTCCACGCCGTCATCCGCGAGGACCCCTTCACCCCCGGGAGCTTCCAGCTCGTCGTCGACGGCACCCCCCAGTCGCACGTGCATCCCGAGCGGCCCACCGAGCTGTTCTTCGAGTACGTCCACCGCATGGGCCACGTGATCGACCAGCTCCCCGAGGGCCCGCTCACGGCGCTGCATCTCGGGGCCGGGGCGCTCACGCTGCCGCGCTACGTGGAGGCGACGCGTCCGGGGTCGCGGCAGCAGGTGCTCGAGCTCGAGCGCGGGCTCGTCGATCTCGTGCGCGAGCACCTGCCGTGGCCGCGGTCGGCGGCGATCCGCGTGCGGTACGGCGACGCCCGCGCGACGCTCGGCAAGCTCCCCGCGGCGCTGACGGGCACCGTCGATCTCGCGATCGTCGACGTCTTCGGCGGCGCGCGCATCCCGGCGCACGTCACGAGCGCCGAGTTCTACGCCGAGGTCGCGGCCTTCCTCGCCCCCGGGGGCGTGCTGCTCGTCAACGTCGCGGACGGCGGCGCCCTCGCGTTCGCCCGCGGGCAGGCCGCGACGCTCGGCTACGTGTTCGCCGACACGGCGCTGCTCGCCGAGTCGGCCGTGCTCAAGGGCCGCCGTTACGGCAACTTCGTGCTCGTCGCGTCCCGGGCGCCGCTGCCCCTGGAGTGGATCCCGCGACTGCTGCTCGGCGGCCCGCATCCGGCGAGCGTCGTGCGCGGTCGCGAGCTCGCCGACTGGATCGCGGGGGCGCCGATCGTGACCGATCTGTCCTCCACACCCTCGCCTCCGCCGGCGCGCAGCATCTTCCAGGTCCGTCCCGGCCGCGACGGCGGCGGTCGGACGTAGGGTCGGGACATGCCTCGCCTCCCGCTCGCCGTCGCCGGTCTCGTGCTGCTGCTGGCGGGCTGCGGGCAGGCCGTCCCCCAGACCTCGCCGGGCACGGCGGCGCCGACGCCGTCCGCGACGGTCTCGCAGGTGCAGCCCGCGGGCGACCCCGAGGTCGTGCTCTCCGGACTGGGGCTGCCGTGGTCGATCGCCCGCCTCGACGGCGAGACGCTCATCTCGCAGCGCGACGACGGCCGCATCCTGAGCCTCGGCGCCGACGGCGAGCTGCGGGAGGTCGGCGTCGTGCCCGACGTGCGCCACGGCGGCGAGGGCGGCCTGCTCGGCCTCGCGGTGCTGGAGACGGGCGACGGCGCCTGGGTCTACGCCTTCCACACGACCTCCGACGACAACCGCATCGTGCGCATGGCCTACCGCGACGGCGCGCTGGGCGAGCCCGAGGTCGTGCTCGCCGGCATCGCCCGGGCGGGCAATCACAACGGCGGGCGGATCGCCTTCGGCCCCGACGGCATGCTCTACGCGACGACCGGCGATGCCGCGATGCCCGCGCTCTCGCAAGACCCGGGGTCGCTCAACGGCAAGATCCTCCGCCTCACGCCGGAGGGCGCGGCGCCCGACGACAACCCCTTCCCCGGGTCGCCCGTGTACTCCCTCGGGCACCGCAACCCGCAGGGCATCGCGTGGGACGACGAGGGCCGGCTCTGGGCCGCCGAGTTCGGGCAGAACACCTGGGACGAGTTCAACCTCATCGAGGCCGGCGCCAACTACGGCTGGCCGGTCGTCGAGGGCCAGGCGGGCGAGAGCGGCTACGTCGACCCGATCCTGCAGTGGGCCACGTCCGAGGCGAGCCCGAGCGGCCTCGCCTTCGTCGACGGCACCTTCTTCCTCGCGGCGCTGCGCGGCGAGCGGGTCTGGGCGATCTACGTCGACGACGCGGGGCGGGCGAGCGCCACGCCGTGGTTCGCCGGGGAGTACGGGCGCATCCGCGACGTCGCCGCCGGTCCCGACGGCTCGCTGTGGTTCCTCACGAGCAACACGGGCGGCAACGGGTCGCCGCGCGACGGCGACGACAAGCTCCTCCAGGTCGCCCTCGAGCCGCTCGCGGAGGGCTGAGTGGCCGAGCTCGACCGCGTGCGGCGCTGGGCCGACGCCCTGATCGCCCTGCACCTCGACGACTCCTGGTCGTTCGGCTTCGACCACGCCCGCACGCGCGCGGGCCTGTGCGACTACCGCGCGAAGCGCATCAGCGTGTCGCGGCATCTCGCCGCCCGGTACGACGACGACGAGATCCACCAGGTGCTGCTGCACGAGGTCGCGCACGCGCTCGCCGGCTCCCGGGCGGGTCACGGGCCGCGCTGGCAGAAGATCTCGCGCGAGCTCGGCTACGAGGGCAAGCGCTTGCACGACGGCGCGATCGCCGACGAGCTCGCGCCCTGGGTGGGCGAGTGCCCGAACGGCCACGTGCACTACCGCTATCGCCGTCCGACGCGGCCGCTCTCCTGCGCGAAGTGCTCGCGCCGCTTCGACATCCGGTTCGCTCTCGCGTGGCGTCACCGCGAGATCGGTGGTAACCGGCAGACTCAGTTACATGAGGGAACGCTGAGTGAGCGCCGGACAGTGGCTGATCGCCCCTGAGGGCGTGACCTGGTTCTTCGACGCGGGAGCACTGAGCCTCGACTTCGCCGCGGCGCCCGAGCCGGTGCACGCCCGCGACCTGGGTGAATGGCTCGCCGCGCGCTTCGAGCGGCTGGATGCCGGCGAGGCGACCGAGCGCGACCTGACCGACGCGCTCGCGCTGCGCGCCGCGATCGATCGGCTCGCGACCGCCTCGGCGGACGCGCAGCCGCTCGACCCCGACGACGTCGACACCCTCAACCTCTTCGGCGCGACGCCCGACGTCCCGCCGTCGCTCGTCGGCGGGCGGCGCCAGGCGGGCGCGGGGCGTCTGCGCAC
>JAEWKY010000053.1 GCA_023457615.1 Actinomycetes bacterium
GCCTTGAAGCCCGCGACGAGCACGACCGCGCGCCCCGCCGGGTCGCCGCTCTCGACGTAGTCGAGCCGCACCCCGTCGCTCGTCGTGAAGGAGCTCATGCGCCGATCATCCGCCCGCGGCCACGGAGACCACCGCGGCGAACACGACGATCAGGCCCATCACGAGCGGGAGCCCGAGCACGAGCGCGAGCGCGATGATCACGCCGAGCGGGAACCGGCGTCGCAGCCGCTGACCGGGCGGGGCGACGACGTTCGCCACGAACGGCGCGGGCACCCGGTCGTCGCGGTAGCGGCGCGTCTGCCGCAGCGCCTTCGCGCCGACGAGGTCGAGGATGCCGAACAGCCGGGCGAGCAGCCGCGGGTCGTCGACCGCGAACTGCCGGGGCGAGTAGACGAACATCCAGTCGTCGACGATCTCGATGTCGAACGGCGCCGCCTGGTCGATGCACAGCGCCATGAGGTCGGGCGTGAACACGTAGAGCGCGTCGCGCTCGTACTGCTGCGGGCAGTAGAGCGTGAAGTAGCGGTCGAAGTCGCCCTCGAGCGAGAGCACCTGCCTGCGGTCGAAGAGGCCGGCGATCCCGGACATCCCCCACATGTTGTTCTGCAGCGAGTCGAGCAGCATGTGCGGCAGGCGGCGCTCGAGGTGCATCGCGAGGAAGCCCCAGCGGTGCGTCGTCGTGTTCTTGCCGTTGCTCGTCACGTACTCGAAGTTGCCGAGATCGAAGAACCTGCCCTCGACGGAGCGGAAGTGGTCGACCGCGGCGCGGCTGCCGCCGTTGCGGAAGATCGCCCCCGGATAGTTCGGATCGGGGTCGCGGGGCGAGAAGGTCATGCCGTTGGTGCGCGCGAACCAGTCGAGCCGCAGCCAGCGCTCCCAGCGGCGCTCGTTCGGGAAGATCTTGGTGAGGCCCCAGATGCACAGCGGCACGAGGCCGAGCAGCGCGAGTCCGAGCAGCAGCCCGAATCCGCCGAGCGCGATCCCGCCCGGATCGGCCGACACGAAACCGACGATCGCGCCCGCCACGAGCCCGACGCCGAAGACCGCGAGCAACGCGATGATCGGCACGAGCGCGACGAGCGAGATCACGACCGAGGCGGTGTTGTCGCCCGCCCACTTGTGCCCGGCCGCACGCGCGGCGCCCTTCCACTGCTGCACCTGCTGCGGCGTCACCGGGTTCGTGAACGCCGTCCAGTCGATCGTCGACGTCACGGCGACACCTCCCCGCTCAGTCCCGCCGCGAGCGCGAGCCGCGCCGCAGTGCCGAAGCCGGTCTCGCGCTCGTCCGAGCTCGCGAACCGCGGCGACACGAGGTCGTCGGTGATCGTCACGAGCGCGAGCGTCTCGATGCCCTCCTTCGCGCCGACGGCGTACAGCGTCGCCGCCTCCATCTCGACCGCGAGGGTGCCGAACCGGGCGACGCGCGTCGCGGGCTCGTCGGAGTAGAACGTGTCGCTCGAGAACACGGCGCCGACGCGCAACGGCACGTCGTCGCGCTCCGCGGCCTCCACCGCGGCGCGCAGGAGCGGGAAGGCCGGGGCGGCGCTCAGCGTGACGCCGGGTGCCCATCCCGCCGTCATCGACGAGTCGGTGTGCGCCGACGAGGCGGCCACGACCGTGCCGAGCGGGAGATCGCGCTGCAGGCCGCCCGCCGTGCCGACGCGCAGGATGCGGCGCACGCCGTAGAAGCGCGCGAGCTCGGTGGCGTAGATCGCGAGCGACGGGCCGCCCATCCCCGACGCGAGCACCGAGACCGGCCGCCCGTCGTGGGTGCCCGTGAAGCCGAGGATGCCGCGCACCTCGGTCACGAGCCGGGGTGCGTCGAGGAGCTCCTCGGCGATGCGGCGCGCGCGGCGCGGGTCGCCCGGCATGAGCACGACGGGCGCGAAGTCCCCCGGCTCCGCCGCGAGATGCGGGGTGGCCATGACCCCGACGTTACCGGTGCCCGGGGTCGCCGCCGACGCTCTCGCCCGGCGGGGCGCGGGGCGCTACGCTCACCGCCATGACCTCGGATGCCGCCGCCGCGGTCCCGCACCCCCGGCGCACTCGTCTCGGCATCGTCGCGCTCGTCCTCGCTCTGGTCGTCGCCGTCGCGCCGCTCGTGTCCTGGATCGTGGTGGCCGTGATCGGCGCGCTCGAGGAGGCCCGTCCCGACGACGCGATCCACGTGGGTCTGCTCGGCGGGTTCATCATCTTCTCGGGCGTCATCGGGCTGCTCTCCCCGCTCGCCCTCGTCGCCGCGGTGCTGGGCATCGTGAGCCTGTTCCGGCCGGGCTCGAAGGCGCCCGGCGTCGTCGCGATCGTCCTCGGGGCGCTCGGCTCGGTCGGCCTGCTCTGGCTGCCGTTCGTGCTCGGCGAGATCGTGCCGCGCGCGTGAGACGGCATCCGGTCGAGTCGTCCGTGCTCCGCTCCGTCGGCTACGACCCCGGCACGGCGGAGCTCGAGCTCGAGTTCACGAGCGGCGACGTCTACCGCTACTACGCGGTGCCGGCGCGCGTGCATCGCGATCTCCTCGCGGCGCCGAGTCCGGGCGCCTACTTCAACCGCGCCATCAACGACCGGTTCCCGACCCGTCAGCAGTACTGACGGCGCTCCCCGCGAGGCTCCGCCCCCGCGATCGGGTGGCACCCGAAGACGCGATAGCAGAGGGATGCTCGCCACTGCACACTGGGCGGAGGGGTCGCATCGCCGGAGAGGGGCGTCAGCGACCCCCGAGTCTCGGGGGGAACGGTGGCCGCGGGTGAGTCCGCCGCGCGTGAGTCGGCGCGGCAGCGGGAGCTCGCGGACGAGCACGCCCGGCGGGCCGGCATCGCCCGACAGATGGCGCGCAGCTTCGGCGAGACCGCGCCGCGCGAGCGGCGCCTCGCCCGCACGCTCATCGAGCTGGAGCCGCTCGGCTACACGCTCCTCGCCGACCGCCGCCGACCCGGCGCCGCCCGCGGCGTCGACCACGTGCTCGTCGGACCGGGCGGCGTCGTGCTCGTCGACACCCGCCCGTGGTCGCACGTCGTCGTGGCCGACGGCCGGGTGCGGCGGGGAGACGAGGACGCCACGCCCGAGGTCGAGCGGCTCGCCGACCTCCTCCACGTGACGCAGGGCGAGCTCGCGGAGCTCGGCCTCGCGCCCGGCGAGGTGCACGCGATGATCGCCTTCACCGACCACGACGTGCCGCGCGCGCAGCTCTTCGGGGTGACCCTCCTCGGCGAGGCCGCGGCCGTCACCGAGATCGCCCGGCTCGGCCGCCGCCTCCCGGCCGCGCGGGTGGGCGAGGTGCGCGCGCTCCTCGAGCAGCTCTTCCCGCCGCTCACGACCGGCCCCGTGGCCCTCCCGTCGGCCGCGGCGCCGACCCCGGCGCTCCCGCCCGACGGGGCGCGGCTGAGTCCCGAGGAGCTGCAGGAGGCGCTGCTCGACGACCTGCGCCGGGCGCCCGTCGAGGAGTGGATGACCTTCCTCCATCCCGGGCAGGCCCGCCTCGTGCGCCGGTCGTTCTCGGGTCCCGCGCGGATCCGCGGCGCCGCCGGCACGGGGAAGACCGTCGTCGCCCTCCACCGCGCGGCCCATCTCGCGCGCACCACCGGGGGACCCGTGCTCGTGACGACGCTCGGACGCACCCTCCCGCGCGTGCTCGCCGCGCTCCTGCGCCGGCTCGCCCCCGACATCGCCGACCGCGTCGAGTTCGCCTCGGTGCACGGCTTCGCGAGCGACCTCCTCGCCGCGCGCGGCACGCGGATCGACGTGGACGCCGAGGCGGCCTCCCGGATCTTCGACGAGATCTGGCGCCAGCACGGGCTCGAGGGGCCGCTCGGGGCGATCGACCCCGCGGCCCGCTACTGGTACGAGGAGGTCTCGGCCGTCATCAAGGGCCGCGGCCTCACGCGCTTCGAGCAGTACGAGGGGCTCCCCCGCCACGGTCGTCGCCGACCGCTGAACGCCGAGCAGCGCGCGGCGGCCTGGATGCTCTACGTCGCCTACGAGATCGCGCTGCGCGAGCGCGGCGTGGCCGACGCCGACGATGTCGTGCTCGAGGCGGAGGCGTCGCTGCGCGAGAGCCCGTCGCGCCGCTACCGCGCGGTCGTCGTCGACGAGGCGCAGGACCTGTCGACCGTCATGCTGCGGATGCTGCACGGTCTCGTCGGCGACGCCCCCGACGGCCTGACGCTCGTCGGCGACGGGCAGCAGTCGATCTACCCGGGCGGCGCGACCCTCGTCGAGGCCGGCATCTCGATCGCGGGACGCTCGGTCGTGCTCGAGACGAACTACCGCACGACCGCGGAGATCGCCGAGTTCGCCGACCTCCTCGTGCGGAACGACCGGCACGTCGACCTCGAGGGCGGACCCTCGACCGCCGACGCGGCGACCACCCCGCGGCGCGGGCCGCGCCCCGTGCACACGGTCTTCCCGTCGCGGGCCGTGCACGACCGGTCGCTCGTGGAGCGCGTGCGGCGCATCGTCGCGGAGGCGCGGGAGAGCGGATCGGGCGCAGGCTTCGGCGACATCGGCGTGCTCGCGCTCTACGCCTGGCACGCGCGCGAGGCCGCGGAGGCGCTCGAGGAGGCCGGCATCCCGACCCTCGATCTCGCCGCGTACGACGGCACGCCCGTCGACGCCGTGAAGGTCGGCACGATCAAGCGCGCGAAGGGGCTCGAGTTCTCGGAGGTGCTCGTCGTGCGCACACCCCCCTATCTCGTGCAGCCGGGCGCGCCGTCGCCCGACGAGGCCGCGGAGGAGCGGGCCGCGCTCCAGCGGCGGGAGCTCTTCGTCGCGATGACCCGCGCCCGCGACGGGCTGTGGGTCGGCGTGGCCTGACCGCCCCGCGCACGGATCCGCGAGCCGGGTCGTTACCGATTCGTTATCGAATTCGGGCGATCGTCGCGAGACGCCCGGGCGGGTGCCGACACTTCCCTCATGAGGTGTCTCAGCAACCCGACGCCCGAAGTCTCTGCGGACCGCTCGTCGTGCCGTTCGGGATTCCGACTAGGGGTAGCGGAATCCCTCGGGAACCGCGACGACTCTCGGTCCCCGCAGAGGAGGCGGCGCCCGCCACGGTGGATCACACGAAGGTGCGGTGGCGGGCGCCTCACCGAACGCCGCCCCACCGACGGAGCGCCTCACCGACCGAGCCAGCGCACCAGGGAGCCTTGGCTCGGCGACCACGAGGAAGCGGTGCCTGCCGCGGCGGATCAGGGAATGCGGCGGCAGGCACCTCACCGACCCGTGCATCAGATCACGAGAACGGCTGAGGAGAGTGTCGCACGGAAACCCCGGCGACGATTAATCCGTCCCCCGCGGCGGGGACGACAGACCTGGGGGTCTACTCGCCGCCCTCGACGAGCCGCACGACGGCCTCGCACGTGAGCGCGCGGTGCCGTGCGCCGGGCACGGTGGCCGTGAGCGCGCCGGCCGCGGCCCCCCACCGCGCGGCGCGCGGC
>JAEWKY010000054.1 GCA_023457615.1 Actinomycetes bacterium
GGCCCCCCGGGCGGGGCCCCCCCCCCGGGTCGTGCCGCTGCGCCGCTGGGGCCAGTGGGCGGCCACGGTCGTCATCCTGCTGCTCGCCGCCATGCTCGTGCAGTCCGTCGCGACCAACCCGAACTTCCGCTGGCCGACGGTGTTCGGCTACTTCCTCGACGGCCGCATCCTGCGCGGACTCGGCACGACCCTCCTGCTGACGCTCATCGCGATGCTCGTCGGCAGCGTCATCGGCGTGATCATGGCCGTCGGGCGGCAGTCGCGCAACGCCGTCGTCGCGGGCGCCGCGAGCGCGTACGTCGGCTTCTTCCGCGGCACCCCGCTGCTCGTGCAGCTGATCTTCTGGTTCAACCTCGCGGCGCTGTACCCGGTGCTGAGCCTCGGGGTGCCCTTCGGGCCGGCGCTGCTCAGCGTCGAGACGAACCTGCTCATCACCCCCTTCTTCGCGGCGATCCTCGGGCTCGGCCTCAACGAGGGCGCGTACATGTCCGAGATCGTGCGCGCCGGCCTGCTCTCGGTCGATCCGGGGCAGACCGACGCCGCGGAGGCCCTCGGCCTGCGTCGGTTCCAGGTGTTCCGACGGATCGTGCTGCCGCAGGCGATGCGGGTGATCATCCCGCCGACCGGCAACGAGACGATCTCGATGCTCAAGACGACGTCGCTCGTGAGCGTGATCGCGATCCCCGACCTGCTCTTCTCGGTGCAGATCATCTACTCGCAGAACTTCCAGGTCGTGCCGCTGCTCATCACGGTGAGCCTCTGGTACCTGCTCGTGACGACGGTGCTGAGCGTCGGGCAGTACTTCCTCGAGCGCCGCTTCAAGCGCGGCGACCGGGCGCTGCCGCCCGGCTTCCTGCGCACCCTCGTCACGGGGCTCCTCCCGCGGCGACCCTCGGTCGCGTCGACGCGCGATCCTGAGCCCGCCGCGGCGGACGGAGGACGACGATGAGCACCGAGACCGCCGTCCCGATGGTCGAGGCGATCGGCGTGCACAAGCAGTTCGGCGCGAACCACGTCGTGCGCGGCATCGACCTCACGGTCGCCCAGGGCCAGGTCATGTGCCTGCTCGGGCCGTCCGGCTCGGGCAAGAGCACCTTCCTGCGCTGCATCAACCACCTCGAGAAGATCAACGCCGGCAGCATCAGCGTCGACGGCGAGCTCGTCGGCTACCGGCGGCAGAACGGCAGGCTCTACGAGCTGCGCGACGACGAGATCGCCGAGCGCCGTCGCGACATCGGGATGGTGTTCCAGCACTTCAACCTGTTCCCGCACATGACGGTGCTCGAGAACCTCGTCGAGGCGCCCGTGCTCGTGCGGCGCGAGAAGGTGAGGGAGGCGAGCGATCGCGGCCGCGAGCTGCTCGCGCGCGTCGGGCTCGCCGACAAGGCCGACGCCTACCCGCGCTCGCTCTCCGGCGGTCAGCAGCAGCGGGTGGCGATCGCCCGCGCGCTCAACATGCGTCCCAAGCTCCTGCTCTTCGACGAGCCGACCTCCGCGCTCGACCCGGAGCTCGTGGGGGAGGTGCTCGACGTCATGCGCGGCCTCGCCGCCGACGGCATGACGATGATCGTCGTCACCCACGAGATCGGCTTCGCGCGCGAGGTCGCCGACACCGTCACGTTCATGGACGGCGGCGTCGTCGTCGAGACGGGTCCGCCTGAGCAGGTGCTCGGCGACCCGCAGCACGAGCGCACCCGCGCGTTCCTCGCCAAAGTGCTCTGAGCCGCCCTCGTCCCCCACCGCATCGACCAGGAAAGAGCCACCACCTCATGGAGTCATTCGACGTCGCCGTCGTCGGCCTCGGCGCGCTCGGCAGCGCGACCGCGTACCATCTCGCCCGCAAGGGGGTGACCGTCGTCGGCTTCGAGCAGTTCGAGCTGGGGCACTCCCGCGGGGCGTCGCACGACACCTCCCGCATCGTGCGCACGTCGTACGGCTCGCTGCCCTACGTGCGCTTCGCGCAGTCGGCCTACCGCGACTGGGCCGAGCTCGAGGAGGTCTCCGGCACGCGGCTCTTCACCCCGACGGGCGGCGTGATCTTCATCCCCGTCGACGGGCCGTACTCCGCGTCGGACTTCACGGAGAGCCTCGAGGCGGCGGAGGTGCCGTTCGAGCTGCTCAGCCCGGCGGAGGTGCGCGAGCGCTGGCCGCAGTTCACGATCCCGGAGGGCGTCGAGACCGTCTACACGCCCGACTCCGGGATGGTGCACGCCGCGAACACGGTGGCGACCCTGCAGGAGCAGGCGGTGCGCCACGGCGCGGTGCTGCGCGACCGCACGGCGGTGTCGAGCATCGAGCCCGACGCCGACGGGGTCGTCGTGAACACCGCCGGCGGCGCCGTGCGGGCGCGGAAGGTCGTGCTCGCGACGGATGCCTGGACCAACGAGCTGCTCGCGCCGCTCGGCGCCCACATCCCGCTCGAGATCATGCAGGAGCAGGTGACGTACTTCGCCCCCGCCGAGCCGGAGGCCTACGCGCCCGCGTCGTTCCCCGTCTGGATCTGGGAGGACGAGCTGTGCTTCTACGGCTTCCCGACCTTCGGCGAGCCGACCATCAAGGCGGGCCGCGACGTCTCGGAGAACTTCATGACGCCGGCCGAGCGGTCCTTCGAGCACTCGCCGGAGCTCGAGCGGCAGCTCGACGACTTCCTGGGCGCGACCATCCCGGGCCGCGGACCCGTGGAGCGCACCATCACGTGCCAGTACGCGATCACGCCCGATCGGCGCTTCATCATCGGCCCGCTCCCGGAGCATCCCGACGTGATCGTCGGCCTCGGCGCGGGGCACGCGTTCAAGTTCACCCCGGCCTTCGGTCGCGTACTCGCCGAGCTCGCGGTCGACGGCGTCTCGAGCGACGACCTGTCGTCGTTCACGGTGGAGCCCCCGTCGGCCGTGCCGTCGCTCTGACGGCCGGC
>JAEWKY010000055.1 GCA_023457615.1 Actinomycetes bacterium
CCTCCCCGCGCTCGACCCCGAGCAGACGGGCCAGCTCGCCGGCGTGCGGCGTGAGGACCACGGGCCCGGTCGCGCGCGAGCGCAGGTCGAGCCCGCCGGCGTCGAGCACCGCGGGACGCCCGTCCTCGAGCGCCGTCTCGAGCAGCAGCCGCGCGAGCTCGTCGCGCTTGCCGGCATCCTGGCCCGATCCGATGACCCACGCCTGCACGCGCCCCGCCGTCGTGACGGCCTCCGGACGCCGTTGGAGCACGAGACGCGTCGCCCGGCCGGGGCCCAGGTAGCGCACCATCCCGACCCCCGTGCGCAGCGCGGCCTCGACCCCGAGCACCGCGGCGCCCGGGTAGTGCGGCGAGCCGGTCACGAAGCCGACCACACCGCGCGAGTACTTGTCGTCGTCGTCGTCCGGCACGCGGATCCACGCGCGTGCCTCGTCGGCCCCGAAGAGTGCGCTCACCCGTCAACGATAAGTTGGGGACGTGTCGCTGAGCATCCCCG
This sequence comes from Actinomycetes bacterium, assembly GCA_023457615.1. Classification (GTDB taxonomy): domain Bacteria; phylum Actinomycetota; class Actinomycetes; order Actinomycetales; family Microbacteriaceae; genus Pseudolysinimonas_A. Next base: position 496 of record JAEWKY010000055.1, read on the forward strand.
GTCGCGTGATCGTCTTCGACTACGGCGAGGTGCTCTCGATGTCGCAGAGCGAGCACGACAAGGCCGGCATCCTCGGAACTGCGGGTGCTCGCGCCGAGGAGTTCTGGCCCGCGTACTGGAAGCACCGTGACGACCTCGACCACGGCACGGTGACCATCCCGGACTACTGGGCGCGCGTCGGCGCCGAGCTCGGGCTCGACTTCGGGCCGGCCCAGGTGCAGCGACTGTGGGCGATCGACTTCCGCTCCTGGATCAGCGTCGAGCCGGGCAGCATCGACATCCTCGCCGACCTGCACGCGGGCGGCACCCGCCTGGCGCTGCTGTCGAACGCGGGCTTCGACTACGGAGACGCCTTCCGACGGGCCCCGTTCGCCCGCTACTTCGAGCAGGTGTTCGTGAGCGCGGAGCTCGGGATGATCAAGCCCGATCCCGAGATCTACCGCCACGTCGTGCGCGAGCTCGGCATCGAGCCCGCCGAGATGGTCTTCGTCGACAACAAGGCGGTCAACGTCGAGGGCGCGGAGTCGATCGGCGCCACCGGCCACGTCTTCACCGGGGTCGCCCCGCTGCGCGCCTTCCTCACCTCGCTCACCGCCGGGGAGGCGTCATGACCGCTCTGTTCGAGCCGCTCGCGCTGCGCGGCGTCACGGCGCGCAACCGCATCTGGGTCTCGCCGATGTGCCAGTACTCGGTCGTGGAGCGCGACGGCGTGCCGACCGACTGGCACCTCGTGCACCTGGGTGCGTTCGCGCGCGGCGGCGCGGGGATCGTGCTCGCCGAGGCGACCGGGGTCACCCCCGAGGGCCGCATCTCCGCGCACGACACCGGCATCTGGAACGACGCGCAGGTCGCCGCGTGGCGCCGCATCACCGACTTCGCGCACACGCAGGGCGCGTTGGTCGGGTTGCAGCTCGCGCACGCCGGACGCAAGGCGTCGGTCTGGCCCGCGTGGGGATTCGCGCAGCGCGGCACCATGCCGCTCGCGGACGGCGGCTGGCCGACGGTGTCGGCATCCGCCGTCGCCTTCGAAGGGTATGCGCCGCCCCGGGCCCTCGCCCTCGACGAGCTGCCCGGGATCGTCGAGGCGTTCCGGGCGGGGGCGCGCCGATCGCTCGAGGCGGGCTTCGACCTCGTCGAGGTGCACGCCGCCCACGGCTACCTGCTGCACCAGTTCCTCTCGCCGCTCTCCAACGTCCGCGACGACGCGTACGGCGGATCGCTCGAGAATCGCGCGCGCCTCCTGCTCGAGATCGTGCGCGCGGTGCGATCGGAGGTCGGCGACGACGTGCCCGTGCTCGTGCGGTTCTCGGGCACCGACTACGTCGACGGCGGCTGGGACGTCGAGCAGACCGCGATCGTCGCGGGATGGGCCCGGGATGCCGGCGCCGACCTCTTCGACATCTCGAGCGGCGGGCTCGTCTCGGGAGTGCGCATCCCGGTCGGTCCCGGCTACCAGGTGCCGCTCGCCGAGAGCGTCGCGTCGGAGGCGGGCGTGCCCGTCTCGACGGTCGGGATGATCACCGAGGCCGCGCAGGCGGCGGAGCTCGTCGACTCCGGCCGCGTGGAGGCCGTCATGCTCGGCCGGGAGCTGCTGCGCGACCCGCACTTCCCGCTGCGCGCGGCCACGGAGCTCGGCGTCGAGTTGGACTACTGGCCACCGCAGTACCTGCGCGCCCGCGTCTGAGCCCCCGGGGTGCCCGCCGGTGGTTCGGGCCGGCCCCGGGTTCGGCCGGCCCCGGGTTCGGTCTCGGCTTACTCCGCCGAACTCGCGTTGCTCCGCCGATCTGCCGCGGAGCAACGCAAGATGCGCGGAGCAACCCGGATGCCGGCGGAGCAACCCGACGCCGGCCGAGCACCCGGAGGGCTGCCGAGCGCCGGAGGACCGTGCGGACTAGCGACGCCGGGTGGCGTCCTCGACCTCGCCGACGAGCGTCTCGATGATGTCCTCCAGGAACAGCACGCCGCGGGTGGCGCCGTGCTCGTCGAACACTCGCGCCACGTGCGCGCCCGAGCGGCGCATGAGCGCGAGGGCGTCCTCGAGCTCCGCGTCGCGGAAGAGCGAGATGAGCTGCCGGATGCGTTTGGGCGGCACCGGGAGGTCGAACTCGTCGCCCGACAGGTCGATGACGTCCTTGAGGTGCACGTAGCCCGTGGGCTCGCCGTCGTTGTTCACGAGCACGTAGCGGCTGAAGCCGTGCTGCGCGACCGCGCGCTCGACATCCGCGGGGGTCGCGTCCTCCGGGAGCGTGACGAGCTCCTCCTCGGCGAGCGCGACATCCCGCACGCGCTTCTCGGTGAACTCGAACGCGTTGCTGAGCGTGCCGGTCGTGTCGGTGAGCACGCCCTCGCGCGTCGAGGTCGCGATGATCGTCTGCACCTCCTCCGCCGTGAAGGCGCTCGTCGCCTCGTTCTTCGGCTCCACGCGGAACAGCCGCAGGATGCCGTTCGCGGTCGCGTTGAGCGACCAGATGACGGGCTTGAACACCGTGGCGACCGCGACGAGCGGCGTCGCGAGGATGAGCACCGCGCGATCCGGCACCGAGAACGAGATGTTCTTCGGCACCATCTCGCCGAGCACGACGTGCAGGAACGAGACGACGACGAGGGCGATCGCGAACGCGATGGCGGCGACGACCTCCTCGGGCAACCCGGTCAGCTCGAGCGGGATCTCGAGCAGGTGGTGGATGGCCGGCTCCGACACGTTGAGGATCAGCAGCGAGCACACCGTGATGCCGAGCTGGCTCGTCGCGAGCATGAGCGTCGCGTGCTCCATCGCCCACAGGGCGGTCTTCGCCGCCCGGGACCCGGATTCGGCGCGCGGCTCGATCTGCGAGCGGCGGGCCGAGATGACGGCGAACTCGGCGCCGACGAAGAACGCGTTGACGAGCAGCAGGATGCCGAGCCACGCGATGCCCCACCAGTCGACGCCGGCGATGCCGTCCTCGGCGAGCCGCGCGGTCTCGGAGAGCCGGACGAGCGGGTTCACTTCTTCTCCCCCTCGCGCACGACGGCGAGCTCGCCCGTCTCGGGTGGTCTGGGCGTGTAGCGGATGCGATCGATGCGGCGGCCGTCCATGCGCTCGACGCGGAAGACGCCCGCCTCGACCTCGACGGTGTCCCCGGCCTCGGGGAGCCGCCCGAGCTCGGCCATCATCCATCCCGCGACGGTCTCGTACGGCCCGTCCTCCGGCACCGTCACGTGGGCGCGGTCGGCGAGCTCGTCGGGGCGCAGGGCGCCGGGGAAGGTCAGCCAGTCGCGGCTGCGCACGACATCCGCCCGCGACCTGTCGTGCTCGTCGGACACCTCGCCGACGAGCTCCTCGACGAGATCCTCGAGCGTCGCGACGCCCGCGGTGCCGCCGTACTCGTCGACGACGACGGCCATCTGGAATCCGCGGCCGCGCAGCTCTCCGAGCAGGGTGTCGAGCCCCATCGTCTCGGGAACGCGCAGCGGCTCGGACTGCAGCGCCGTGACCGGCACCTCAGCCCGGCGGTCGCGCGGCACCGCCACGGCCTGCTTGACGTGCACGAGGCCGATGATGTCGTCGATGTCCTCGTCGAAGACCGGGAAGCGCGAGTACCCGGTCGAGCGGGCGAGGCCGATGACGGCCTCCGCGCTCGCGGTGCGCTCGACGCCGGCGATCTTCGGTCGCGGCGTCATGACGTCCGAGGCCTGATGGTCGGAGAAGACGAGCGTGCGGGCGAGGAGGGTCGCCGTGTCCTGGTCGAGCGACCCTTCGCTCGCCGACCGGCGCACGAGGGAGCGGAGCTCGTCCGCGGTACGAGCCGCGGAGATCTCCTCCTTCGGCTCGATGCCGATGGCGCGCAGGATGCCGTTCGCCGTGCCGTTGAGCAGCGCGATCGCCGGGCGGAACACCGTCGTGAAGACGGTCTGGAACGGGATGACGACCTTCGCGGTCGCGCGGGGCAGGGCGAGCGCGAAGTTCTTCGGCACGAGCTCGCCGATGATCATCGAGAGCAGCGTCGCGATCGTGATCGCGACGATCGTCGCGATCACCGAGACCGCGGCCTCGGGCAGCCCGAGACCCGACAGCGGCGGCGCGAGGAACCGGCTGAATGCGGGTTCGAGCGTGTAGCCCGTGAGGAGCGTCGTGAGGGTGATGCCGAGCTGTGCGCTCGACAGGTGCGTCGAGGTGATCTTGAGCGCCGCGATGGTCATGCTCAAGCGGGTCTCGCCGCGGGCCTGGCGGGCTTCGAGCTCCGCACGATCGAGGTTGACGAGCGCGAACTCGCTCGCCACGAAGAAGCCGGTGCCGACGGTGAGCACCACCCCGACGAGCAGCAGGATGACGTCCGTGCTCATCGGGCCGGGCCTGTCGCCGGCGAGGGTCTATGGGCAGACGGAGGATCGTCCACGGTGGGGATCAGTTTCCCTTCGCGGCGGCCTTCGCCGCCTTCTTGAACTCCCGCACCTTCGTGAGGGAGGAGGCATCCACGATATCGGCAACCGAGCGGTGGCTGCCCGCTTCGCCGTAGGAACCGGCGGCGGACTCCCAGCCAGGTGCCGTGAGCCCGTACTGCTTGCCGAGCAGCGCGACGAAGATCTTCGCCTTCTGGTCGCCGAATCCGGGCAGCGCCTTGAGCCTCTTCAGCACGGTCGCGCCGTCGGGGTCGCCGTCCGTCCAGAGGCGCTCGGCGTCGCCTCCCCACTCGGCGACGAGCGCCGCGCACAGCGCCTGCGTGCGCTCGGCCATCGATCCGGGGAAGCGGTGCACGGCGGGCGTCTGCTGGAACACCTCGGCGAGCCTCTGCGGATCGGTGCCGGCGATCGTCGCGGCGTCGAACGCGCCCAGTCGCTCGCGGATCTTCGCGGGCCCGGCGAACGCGGTCTCCATCGGCACCTGCTGATCGAGCAGCATCCCGATCAGCAGCGCGAGCGGCGAGCTCGACAGCAGCTCGTCGGCGGCGGCGTCCCCGGTGATGTGCAGCTGAGGCATACGAGCAGCCTATTGCGCCCTCTCGGCCCGGTGAGAGGGCGCACTCACGGCGCCCGTCAGCGATAGCCCATGTGCGCCGCGACATCCGGGTCGTTGACGAGGATGAAGTCGCTGTGCGACCAGAACTCCTCGCGCCAGGGATGTGCCATGGCCTGGTCCCGCGAGAGCTTTCGTCCGAAGAACGGGACGTCGCCCCACGCCGCGGCGGCGTCGACCATGGTCGACGCGAAGGTAGGACTGTTCGATACCGGTCCGACTCGGCATCCGAAGGTCATGCGCTGCTGGTCTTCGGCGTCCCAGTCGGAGGAGTGCACGATGTCGATCCAGACCTCGTGCCCGTCGTGGTGATAGCAGGAGGCGAAGTAGAACGCGAGAAGCCCACCGTCGCGGAGGAGGGAGCCGCTCACGCTCACACGAGGCTCGCCGCAGTGCTCGCACACCGTCTCACTGACGTTGCGTTCCTCGTCGACCGAGAGCATCCCCGACTCCTCCTGCGCTCACCGTAGCGAAGGGACCTCGAGTCCTCACCAGGAGACGGGGAGCGCCTTGCCCTCCTCGTAGCCCGCGGCCGACTGGATGCCCACGACGGCCCGGTCGCGGAAGGTCGGCAGGTCGGCGGCGCCGGCGTAGGTGAACGACGAGCGCACGCCGGAGGTGATCATGTCGAGGAGATCCTCCACGGAGGGCCGCAGCGGGTCGAGGTAGATCGTCGACGAGGAGATGCCTTCCGCGAAGAGCTCCTTGCGCGCGAGCTCGTAGGGGTCGAGCCCGCCGAAGCGCTCGTGCACGGCCTTCGTCGAGGCCATCCCCCAGCTCTGCTTGTAGCGGCGGCCGTCGGCGTCGGACTCGATCGTGCCGGGCGACTCGAGCGTGCCCGCGAACCACGAGCCGATCATGACGCTCGAGGCGCCCGCGGCGAGCGCGAGGGCGACGTCGCGCGGGTAGCGCACGCCGCCGTCGGCCCAGACCAGCGCGCCGAGCTCGTGGGCGCGGTCGGCGGTCTCGAGCACCGCGGAGAACTGCGGGCGTCCGACGGCGGTCATCATGCGCGTCGTGCACATCGCGCCCGGACCGACGCCGACCTTGAGGATGTCCGCGCCGGCCGACACGAGATCGCTCACGCCGTCACGCGTGACGATGTTGCCCGCCACGATCGGCAGCCCGAGGTCGAGGGCGCGCACGGCCTCGAGCGCCGCGAGCATGCCCTCCTGGTGGCCGTGCGCGGTGTCGAGCACGAGCACGTCGGCGCCCGCGTCGGCGAGGGCCTTGGCCCGCCCGGCGGCGTCGCGGTTGATGCCGACGGCCGCCGCGACGCGCAG
>JAEWKY010000056.1 GCA_023457615.1 Actinomycetes bacterium
GCGCGGAACAGCCGGCGGGTCGGATCCTGGCCCGGCTCGGACCCTGGCCCGGCTCAGACCCTGGCCCGGCTCAGACCCTGGCCCGGCCGCCCGATCCGATGAAGCGGACGAGGAACACGATGACCGCGATCACGGCGAGCACGATCCCCACCCAGAGCAGGAACTGCAGGGACTGCACGAAGCCGCCCGTCAACAGCAGGGCGACGGCGACGACGGCGATGATGATTCCCAGTAGAGACATGGTGTGTCTCCTTTCCTCACCCGCCAGTCCACGCCGGTCGAGGCCGCGCGGCATCCCCCTTGAATACTCAGGCGACCCGTGCTTCGCGCGCGCGTCGCGGCGGAAGCGGCACGAGCATCGACGTCGTCGCCTGGTAGTCGGCGTACTCCGGGTACTTCGATCTCGTGATGCTCTCGGTGAAGATCGTCGAGCCGAGGAAGAGTCCCGTGAGCAGCGCCGCGCCGAGCACCGTCCACTCCAGCACGGAGCCCGCCGCGACGGCGCCGAAGAAGAAGAACGCCCACCACTGGGCCTGCTCGAAGAAGAAGTTCGGGTGGCGCGAGAAGCGCCAGAGACCGGTCTGCAGGAAGCGGGTCTCCGGTTCACGGCCCGCGGCGACCGCGGCGCGCTTGTGCTGGTGGAACCGCCACTGCTGCTGGTCGGCGATCGTCTCGCCCGCCAGGAAGAGCAGGAACGCCGCGGCGATCACCAGGTCGAGCACCCCGAGCGGCGTGCCGCGGTGCTCGTACGCGGTGTGCGCGGGCAGCGTGATGAGCACGAGCAGCGCGTGCTGGTAGAGCACGATGAACAGGATGTTGAAGACCGCGAACTGCGCGGGCTTCATGCGCGCGCGGAGGATCGGCCAGCGGTAGTCCTCGACGCCCGTGTAGCCGCCCTTGCGCGCGAAGTTGAAGGTGAGGCGCGCACCCCAGAGCGTGACGAGGGCCGCCATGAGGTCGAGCCGCGCGTCGGCGAAGCCCGCGGCGCCGGCGAAGATCCAGACGTAGACCACGGGCACGATCGACCACAGGCGGTCGACCCAGGAGTGGTCCTTGCTGATGAGGGAGGCGATCCAGCAGAAGGCGGCGACGGCGCCGGCGACCGCGATCACGACGAGGAGGGGGTGCATGGATCGACTCTAGGATGTGCAGAGGAGGTCGGTGAATGAAGGCGGCGGTGAGCTCGCGGGTCTGGACGATCCCGAACGTCCTGTCGTTCCTGCGTCTCCTGCTCATCCCGGTGTTCTTCTGGCTGCTCATCACGGGGCAGTACGGCTGGGCGGTGCTCGTCATCGCGGGCTCGTCGGCCACCGACTTCGTCGACGGCTACATCGCCCGGCACTTCAACCAGGTGTCGCGGCTCGGGCAGCTGCTCGACCCCGCCGCCGCCCGGCTGTTCATCCTCACCACCCTCCTCGGACTCGCCTGGATCGGCGCCCTGCCGTGGTGGTTCGTGGCCGCGCTCGTCGCGCGCGACGTGCTGCTGGTCGTGCTCGGCGTCGTGCTCGCCAACCATCGCTACGGCCCGCTGCCCGTGCACCACCTCGGCAAGATGGGCACCTTCGCCGTGCTGTTCGCCATGCCCGTGCTGCTGCTCGCCTTCGCGGTGCACGAGACCGCGTGGATCGCGCTGCCGCTCGGCTGGGCCGCCGCGATCTGGGGTCTCTTCCTCTACTGGTGGGCGGGCGTGGCCTATGCGCTCCAGGCGGCGCGCATGATCCGCGAACTCCGGGTGGCGGGCGCGGCCTCATCCGATACTGTGGATCGGTAGGAGGTCAGGATGGTCGAGCCGAACGAAGGTCAGCCTTCGAACGACACGACGGCGCACTTCACGGACGAGTTCGTGGCACAGCTCGCCGCGATGGAGGCGGGGATCTCGCCCGACGAGCAGGAGGCCATCGCGGCCCTCCCCTCGGGGTCGGCTCTGCTGGTCGTGCGTCGCGGTCCCAACGTCGGGGCGCGCTTCCTGCTCGACGCCGACCTCACGGTCGCCGGCCGTCACCCCGAGGCCGACATCTTCCTCGACGACGTGACCGTGTCGCGTCGCCACGCCGACTTCGTGCGCGTGGGCACGGCGTTCCAGGTGCGCGATCTCGGGTCGCTCAACGGCACGTACTTCGACGGCGTCCGCATCGAATCCGCCCTGCTGAGCGATGGAGCCGAAGTGCAGGTTGGCAAGTTCCGTCTGACGTTCTACGCGTCGCGCCTCGATAAGACGAGCACCAAGTAGTGGCGTCCGCTGTCTCCCCGGCCCGGTCGGCCGGGGGATCGAACCTATTGAGCATCGGCCAGGTGCTCGCGCGGCTGAGCCCCGAGTTCCCCGACCTGTCGCCCTCGAAGCTCCGCTTCCTCGAGGAGCGCAACCTCGTCACGCCGTCGCGCACCGAGTCGGGCTACCGCAAGTTCTCGCCGGCCGATCTCGAGCGCCTGCGCCTCGTGCTCTCGATGCAGCGCGACTACTACCTGCCGCTCAAGGTCATCCGCACCTACCTCGACGACCTCGACGCGGGGCGCGAGCCGGTGCTGCCCGGCGGCGCGACCGTCGCGGCGCCGTCGATGCTCGCGGGCGATCGCCGGCTCAGCCGCGCCGAGCTCATCAAGGAGTCGGGCGCGAACGCGATGCTCCTGGGCGACGCGATCACCGCCTCCCTCATCGTCGCGGGCGACACCTACGGCGAGGACGCGCTCGCGGTGCTGCGCGCCCTGGTCGAGCTCCAGCGCTCGGGCATCGAGCCCCGGCACCTCCGCGGCTTCCGGGCATCGGCGGAGCGCGAGCTCGGGCTCATCGAGAGCGCGCTCACCCCGGTCGCCCGCCGCAAGGACGCCTCGAGCCGCGCCAAGGTGCACGACATGGCGCGGGAGATCGCGGGTCAGCTCGAGATCGTCCGGTCGAGCCTCATCCGCAGCGCGCTCGGCAAGCTCTGACACCGCGTCCGCGGAAATCGCTCCGCGACACGCCCGGATGTGATTGTCGCGTCGCGAGGGTCGGGGTAGCGTGAGGAGCGCGGCAGAGCTTGAACCTCAAGTTCAACCTGAAGGTTAGGGATTCGACATGGCGGAAGTGACCCGGAGCGACGCGTCGCGCTACGCGGCCGAGCCCCTGCTGTTCACCGACGGACTCCCCGAGCTCGACGAGGCGGCGGGCTACCGCGGCACCGTGGCGGCGAAGGCCGCCGGCATCTCCTACCGTCAGCTGGACTACTGGGCCCGCACGCAGCTCGTCGAGCCGACCGTGCGCGGCGCCGCCGGCTCGGGCTCGCAGCGCCTCTACGGCTTCCGCGACATCCTCGTGCTCAAGCTCGTCAAGCGCCTCCTCGACACCGGCATCTCGCTCCAGCAGATCCGCGTCGCCGTCGAGCAGCTCCGCAGCTCCGGCATCAACGACCTCGCCCAGACGACGCTCATGAGCGACGGCGCGTCGGTCTACCTCTGCACGTCCGACGAGGAGGTCATCGACCTCGTCTCGCAGGGCCAGGGCGTCTTCGGCATCGCCGTCGGCAAGGTGCTGCGCGAGGTCGAGTCGAACCTCGTGGATGTCGAGTTCGCCCCCGCGGAGGACCCCTCCGACGAGCTCGCCGCCCGCCGCGCCGCCCGCGCCGCCAGCTAGACCCGGCGGCCGCCAGGTAGACCTGCGAACCGGGTCAGGAGACCTGAGCCCCCGAGTCCTCGTCGCCGAGGCGTGCCGTGCGCATGACCCGCTCGAGCAGCTGGTCGAAGTTCCTCGCCATCTCCTGCGCGCCGTCGCCCGGCCAGATGTGGAGCGGCTTCGCGGCTCCCTGCGCCTGCTGCAGCGACGTGCGCTCGGGCAGCTGGGGCGAGAGCACGAGCGGGCCGAACATGTCGCGCAGCTCCTTGATGCGGAACTGATGCTCGAGCGACTGCACGCGCGCGCGGTTGACGATGATGCCGAGCGGCTGGAGGCGCGGGGAGAGTCCGCGGCGGATCTCCTCGATCGCGCGGAGGGCGCGGTCGGCGGCGGCGACGGAGAAGAGGCCCGGCTCGGTCACGACGCCGACGCGGTCGGAGGCCGCCCAGGCCGTGCGGGTGAGGGCGTTGAGCGACGGGGCGCAGTCGATGAGCACGAGCTCGTAGTCGCGCTCGACGTGGGCGAGCGCCTCCTCGAGCTTCCAGATGTCGCGGATGCTGGGGTGCGGCCCGTCGAAGTTGATCGCCGAGGGCGAGCCGATGAGCACGTCGACGACGCCCTGGCGGCCCTTCGTCCAGCCGCTCTTCGCGATCGCGGCGCGGACGATCTTCTCCTTGGGCGAGGCCAGCACGTCGGCGACGTTGAGGTGTCCCGCGACGTCGATGTCCATGCCGGTGGAGACGTCGGACTGCGGGTCGAGGTCGACGACGAGCGTCGACAGTCCCTTCGCGAACGCCGCGGAGGCGAGGCCGAGCGTGACCGTGGTCTTCCCCACGCCCCCCTTGAGGGAGCTGACGCTGAGCACGTGCACGAGTAGGGAGCCTATCTTCACTACTCTGAAAGAAAGGTCCGCCACCACGACTTTCGAGAGGCCCGTCCACGTGTTCAAGAAGATCCTGGTGGCCAATCGCGGTGAGATCGCCATCCGTGCGTTCCGCGCCGCGTATGAGCTCGGCGCGAAGACCGTCGCCGTCTACCCGTTCGAGGACCGCAACTCGCTCCATCGCCTCAAGGCCGACGAGGCCTACCTCATCGGCGAGGAGGGGCATCCGGTGCGCGCGTACCTCGACGTGTCGGAGATCATCCGCGTCGCGAAGGAGTCGGGCGCCGACGCGATCTACCCCGGTTACGGGTTCCTCTCCGAGAACCCCGACCTCGCGGCGGCGGCCGCGGCGAACGGCATCACGTTCATCGGACCCGGCGAGCACGTGCTCGAGATGGCGGGCAACAAGGTCACGGCGAAGGAGCACGCGATCTCCGCGGGGGTCCCCGTGCTCAAGTCGACGCCGGCGACGACCGACCTCGAGGCGCTGCTGGCCGGCGCCGACGAGATCGGCTTCCCGGTGTTCGCGAAGGCGGTCGCCGGCGGCGGCGGTCGCGGCATGCGGCGCGTCGACCGGCGGGAGGATCTGCGCGAGGCGCTCGAGGCCGCGATGCGCGAGGCCGACAGCGCGTTCGGCGACCCGACGATGTTCATCGAGCAGGCCGTCGTGCGGCCGCGGCACATCGAGGTGCAGATCCTCGCCGACGCGTCGGGCGAGATCATCCATCTCTTCGAGCGCGACTGCTCGGTGCAGCGCCGCCACCAGAAGGTCGTCGAGATCGCGCCCGCGCCGAACCTCGACGAGGGCGTCCGGCAGGCGATGCACCGGGATGCGATCGCCTTCGCGAAGAGCATCGGCTACGTCAACGCCGGCACCGTCGAGTTCCTGCTCGACACCGCGGGAGACCGCGCGGGCCAGCACGTCTTCATCGAGATGAACCCGCGCATCCAGGTCGAGCACACCGTGACCGAGGAAGTCACCGACGTCGACCTCGTGCAGTCGCAGATGCGCATCGCGGCGGGGGAGACGCTCGCCGACCTCGGTCTCGCCCAGGACGAGCTGCAGCCGCGCGGCTTCGCGATCCAGTGCCGCATCACGACGGAGGATCCGGCCGCGGGCTTCCGCCCCGACACGGGCAAGATCACGACCTACCGCTCGCCGGGCGGTGCGGGCATCCGGCTCGACGGCGGCACGGTCGCGGCGGGGGCCCAGGTCTCGCCGCACTTCGACTCGATGCTCGTGAAGATGATCTGCCGGGGCCGCGACTTCCCGTCGGCGGTGCGCCGGGCGCGGCGCGGACTCGCCGAGTTCCGCCTGCGCGGGGTCGCGACCAACATCCCGTTCCTCCAGGCCGTGTTCGACGACCCCGACTTCCTCGAGGGCGACGTCTCGACGTCGTTCATCGAGGAGCGCCCCTGGCTCGTCCGGGGCCGGGAGTCGCGCGACCGCGGCTCGAAGATCCTCTCCTGGCTCGCCGACGTGACGGTCAACCAGCCGAACGGCGACGGCGCGGGGACGATCGATCCGGCGCTCAAGCTGCCGGCCGTCGACCTCGACGCCGCCGCACCCGCGGGCTCGCGCCAGCGGCTCCTCGAGCTCGGGCCCGAGGGGTTCGCGGCGGCGCTCCGCGCGCAGACCGCCCTCGCGGTGACCGACACGACCTTCCGCGACGCCCATCAGTCGCTGCTCGCGACGCGCGTGCGCACGAAGGACCTCGTCGCGGTGCTGCCGCACGTCGCCCGCCTGACGCCGGGGCTCCTGAGCGTCGAGGCGTGGGGCGGCGCGACCTACGACGTCGCGCTCCGCTTCCTCGGCGAGGACCCGTGGGAGCGGCTCGCGGCGATGCGCGAGGCGCTGCCGAACGTCGCGATCCAGATGCTGCTCCGCGGCCGCAACACGGTCGGCTACACGCCGTACCCGACGGAGGTGACGGATGCCTTCGTGCGCGAGGCGGCCGCCACCGGCGTCGACGTCTTCCGCATCTTCGACGCGCTCAACGACGTCGACCAGATGACGCCCGCGATCGAGGCGGTGCTCGGCACCGGCACGACGATCGCGGAGGTCGCGGTCTGCTACACGGGCGACCTGCTGAACCCCGGCGAGAAGCTGTACACGCTCGACTACTACCTGAGGCTCGCCGAGCAGATCGTGCAGCGCGGGGCGCACGTGCTCGCGATCAAGGACATGGCGGGTCTGCTGCGGGCGGGCGCGGCCGAGAAGCTCGTCGGCGCGCTGCGCGAGAACTTCGACCTGCCGGTGCACGTGCACACGCACGACACCGCGGGCGGCCAGCTCGCGACGCTGCTCGCCGCCTCGCGCGCGGGGGCGGATGCCGTGGACGCCGCGAGCGCCCCGATGGCCGGCACGACGTCGCAGCCGAGCCTGTCCGCGCTCGTCGCGGCGACGGCGCACACCGACCGCGACACGGGCCTCTCCCTCGACGCCGTGAGCGATCTCGAGCCCTACTGGGAGGCCGTGCGCCGCGCGTACAAGCCGTTCGAGTCGGGCCTCCCGGGCCCCACCGGCCGGGTCTACCACCACGAGATCCCGGGCGGTCAGCTCTCCAACCTGCGCCAGCAGGCGATCGCGCTCGGCCTCGCCGACTCGTTCGAGAAGATCGAGGACTACTACGCGGCCGCGGACCGCATCCTCGGGCGCATCCCCAAGGTGACCCCGTCGTCGAAGGTGGTCGGAGACCTCGCGCTGCAGCTCGCGGCCGGCGACGTCGATCCCGTCGACTTCGAGCAGAACCCGCAGAAGTACGACATCCCCGACTCGGTCGTCGGCTTCATGGCGGGCGAGCTGGGCGACCTGCCGGGCGGCTGGCCGGAGCCGTTCCGCTCGAAGGTGCTCCAGGGTCGCGACGTGAAGGTCGGCATCACGCCGATCACGCCCGACGACCGGCGCGCCCTCGACGGCGAGCCGGGGGAGCGCCGGGCCGCGCTCAACCGCCTGCTCTTCGCGGCGCCGACGCAGGCGTTCGAGCAGGTGCGCGAGCAGTACGGCGACCTGTCGCTCGTGCCGACCCTCGACTACCTCTACGGTCTGCGTCCGGGCGCGGAGCACTTCGTGTCGCTCGAGCCCGGCGTCGACCTGCTGCTGAGCCTCGAGGCGATCGGCGAGCCCGACGAGCAGGGCATGCGCAGCGTCATGACGACGATCAACGGCCAGCTGCGCCCGATCCTCGTGCGCGACCGCTCGATCACCGTCGAGACGGTCTCGGCGGAGAAGGCGGATGCCGGGGTGCCCGGCCAGGTGGCGGCGCCGTTCTCGGGCGTCGTGACGCTCAAGGTGGCCGAAGGCGACACGGTCGAGGCCGGATCGCCGATCGCGTCGATCGAGGCGATGAAGATGGAGGCCGCCATCACGACGCCCGTCGGAGGCACCGTGAAGCGCCTCGCGATCCGCACGACGCAGCAGGTGGAAGCCGGAGACCTCCTGATCGTGGTCGAATAGAGGGATGCGCAAGGACCCTGACGACGATCTCGCGACGGCGCTGCCGCCGAGTCTGACGGTCGACCTGCACCTGCCGGAGCCCGTGCACGAGGCGCCGCAGGCGGAGGACGTCGTGGCGATCGACGCCCTCGCGGTCACCGCGTCCCCGTCCGAGGACGCGCCCGCGACCATGTCGATCGAGATCAGCACGGCCGTCGTCGACGTGGTGCCGGAGTCCGAGGCGCCCGACGAGCCGGTCGAGATCGTGCCGCTGCCGGAGCATCCCGAGGTCGTCGTCGCCGACCCGCGCCCGTCGCGCGGCGCGCGTCGGCCGAAGCCGCCCGCGCCGGTCAGGCC
>JAEWKY010000057.1 GCA_023457615.1 Actinomycetes bacterium
ATGGGTGGGGTGGCGACGGGTGGCGATGGGCGGGCGGCGACGGGTGGGTGGCGACCGACGGCGATGGGCGGGTGGCGACGGGCGGGTCGGTGCTGATGGGGCGGCGATGGATGGGTCGGCGCCGGCCCGGCGAGCTGTCGGTTCACGGCGTCCCGGTGTCGGGAGCGATCCCCTCCTCGTCCTCGTCGTCCTGGTCCTGGTCCTGGTCCCCGTCATGGTCGCGCTCGACGCGCTCGTCGTCGCCCTGATCGCCGAGGGGGGACTCCATGCCGATCTCGGCGTCGGTGGCCTCGGTGTCGCCGGCGGCCACGGCATCCTGATCGGGCGTGGGCATGCTGTCGCGAATACTCATCCCGCCAGTCCACGCCCGCACGACTCCTCGCGGAACCGGGTTGACCCCGTCCGTCCGCCGACGTAGACCGGAGGCATGGCCACGAAGCTCCACCGCGACGCCCTGAAGCACGCCGAGAAGCTCATCGACGCCGGAGACGTCGTGCGCGACGAACGCGACGACTGGAGCGAGCACGCCCCGTCCGCCGACGACGAGAACCGGATGATCGAGCGCGACGGCTGGGACGGCTACGCCGTGTGGCACCTCGGCATCGATCGGCAGGAGTCCGACGAGACCAAGAGCCGCTTCTCGTTCCCGTTCGGCGACTTCGGCAAGGTGCACCGCTGCGCGGTCATCTCGCTCGAGTCGCGCGCCGCGCAGTACGACCACGACGAGATCGCGCGCGCCGCGAAGCGCCTGCTCGAGCGGATCGACGCCGCCGGCTGAGCGGGGCCGGCCGGGCTCATGACGCGCGAGGAGTCGCGCCCGGGCACGGGCCGGGCGAATCGAGACCACGCCTACTTGCGCGCCGATGGGGCTCCTACGATCGGCACATGGAGGACCTCATCGCGTGGGCCCGTGCGCTCGGCCTGAGTCTCGTCCCGCCCCGCGACGACGACCTGGTGCACGTCGCCGACGCCGACGTCGGCTACGTGATCGCCGCCCGGCAGGGCCTCTACGCCGTCGAGCTGTGCACCCCCGCGCCGCCCGAGCGCGAGCTGCTCGGCGCCTTCGACCGGGTCGAGGACGCGCGCCGTCTTCTCGCGCTCGAGCTCGGCGCCCTCCAGCGGTCGCGCGACTCGCTGCCGCCGCTCCGGGACGTCGTGCTCGCACGCGGCTTCACGCTCGAGCACACGCCCATCGCGCTCTGGCTCACCTGGGACGACGGGTCGGCGGAGTTCCCGGCCGACGACGACGGCCGTGAGCGGGCACGAGCGCTCAGCCGGGTGGTGGACGCCACGGTCGCCGAGATCCGCACGGCGCTGCGGGATGCCGACGGGTCGCCCCTGTTCGGTTAGCGACCCGCGACTCCGCACGTTCCCGCGACTCCGCACGTTCCCGCGCGGGCTCCTCACCCGGCGGTGGCGGTGCCGCGGAAGCGCCGACGCACGGCGAGCGTGCTCTCGGCATCCCCGAGTCCGCCGAGCGAGGTGTTCGCGTGGGTCGCGAGCAGGGCATCCACGTATCCCGGCGCGACCGCGGTCGTGAGGTCGCGCAGCACGCGCCAGGTGTGCTTGACGTTCGCCGTCGCGAGGCCCGCGTTGAGCTTGAGCACGAGGTTGTCCTCCTCGGAGCGCGCGAGCTCGGCGACGAGAGCCTCGGGCGCCGACGTCAGCGGCATCGGCACCGAGCGCAGCAGCGCCTTCGACACGACGATGCCGCCCTCGTAGACGCGCCACCACCAGTAGGCGAGCGACGAGTTGAGCACGATCCAGGCGCGATCCCGGTCGTCGGCGTTCGTGAAGTAGAGCCGGTGCACGTTCTCGCGGTCGAGCGGTCGCTGCACCGCGGCCAGATAGTAGCGCAGCGCGATCGGCACCTGCAGCACGTACGGCGTGGGCGTGCGCACGAGCAGGTCGCCGATCGTCGTCGACGCGGCGAGGAGGTCGCGGTGCAGCGGCACGAGTGCCGCGCCGACCTTCGGGAACGCGCGATCCTCGTCGGGCTGCAGCTCGGTGAGGAAGTCGTCGGCCGCGGCGAAGAGCTCCTCGCGCTCGACCGCGCGCCAGCGCAGCAGCGGCGTGATCCGGTGGCGGCGCGGGGCGTCCGCCTCCCCGGCGAGCCCGACGATCACGGCCGCACGCGTCGAGTTCACCTGGTTCGAGTTCTGCGATCCGAACTTCACCCCGCGGAAGACGAAGTCGGGCACGTTGTCGAAGCAGTACAGGTCGAGCCGTTCGAGCCCCCGCACGAGCAGCCGCCGCAGCGCCGCGAACTTCGGGCCCGAGGTGAAGGTCACGGGCGTGATCGCGACGAGCCCGCGGCCGAGCCGCACCATCCGCTCCAGGAAGTAGGCGTACAGGTCGCGCGCGTCCGCGGACGCGAACCTGTCGTCGCGCGGCACGCCGACGTACGGCGGGTTGACGAGCGCGAAGTCGAAGGCCGGCACGACCGCGGGGAACTCGTCGCTCAGCGCATCCGCGACGCGCGAGCGCGCCGACAGCGCGGCGTAACCCGCGGCATCCAACCCGAACTCGGTCGCGAGCAGCGCGCGGGCGATGAGCAGCGCGAGCGGGTCGCGGTCGACGAGCACGAGGCGCGCGGCGACGAAGGATGCCGGGTCGGCCTGCGCGGCGGCGAGCCAGTACGACAGGTTGCCGACCCCGCAGCACGGGTCGAGCCAGACGCCCTCGGGGAACCCCGCCGCCCGGTCGGCGAGGAAGCGCGCGACGTCGTCGGGGGTGAAGAACTGCCCGGATGCCGTGCGGCTGTCGCGGTCGGCGTGCGCGAGCGAGAACTCGTAGAGCACCGAGCGCTCGCCCATCGTGAGCCCGTCGAGGAGGTCGTGGCGCCAGTCGGGATCGCGCGCCGGCAGGTCGGCGAGGAGCGCGGAGGTCGCCTCGCCGCCCACGCGCTCCGCGTGCACGGCGACCAGGGAGTGCCACACCCGCTCGATGCCGAGCCGGTCGATGGCCTCGGCGACGAGCTCGGCGCGCGCGCGGAGCAGTCGCCGGGTCACCCTCCGACGATAGGCCGCGGGTCGCCCGGAGCGCGGGTGCGACCCGCGTAGGCTCGCGCCATGCCCCGTCTGCGCCCCGTGCTGAGGATCGTTCCGTCCGTCGCCACGTCCTTCGCGGCATCCGTGGTCCTGCTCGCGGGCTGCGCGGCCGGTCCCGGTCCGCTCCCCGGGCCGCCTCCGGGCGTCGACGACATCGCCGCGGTCGACTTCCGGCAGTCGCAGGCGCTCCCGGAGTTCGACGACTCGGAGTACACCCAGGACGATCCGGACGCGATCGCCGAGTTCCGCGCGCTGCTGCGCGAGCACGACGTCGATCCGGCGACCTGGGCGGCGCCCGACTCCGGATGCCCGGGCAGCCGCACGACGCAGGTCACGGTGCGCTACCGCGACAGCGATCTCGCGACGCAGCTCTCGGTCGACACCTGCAGCGACGATCCGTTCGAGCTGGCCGCCGACGAGCTGTTCGCGAGCTGGCGCGAGGCCCTCGCTCGGTGACGCGTCGCGCGAGCTGAGCCGCCGCCTCCGCCCAGCCCGCGGGCGCGTGCTCGGCGGCGACGAGCGCGAAGAGCGCGTCGTGACGCTCGAGCTCGCGGTCGTCGCCGGACCAGGCGAGGAGGGTGTTCGCGGCGTGGTAGCGCACGAGGTACTCCTCGTCGCGCGACACCGCGAGCGCGACGCCGGCGACGGTCGCGGCGGTCGGCGGGACGTCCCGGAGAGCCCGGGCGGCATCCAGCCGGTCGCCCCAGTGGGCGGCGTCGTGCAGCTCCTCGACGAGCCCGGCGGCGTGCGCGGCGTCGCCGGTCAGGTCGTACAGCGTGCGGAGCGCGGCGATCCGCACGGCGCCGGAGCGGGCTGGCGCGACCGCGAGGAGGGTCGTCGTGAAGCGGGCGCGCTGGGCGGGCGTCAGGGTCAGCTCGCGGACGGTGCGGGCGGCGAGGGCGTCACCCTCGGCGATGCCCTGTGTGAGCATCCGGGTCGCGAGCTCGGGATCGGCGAGCCACCTCTCGCGGAAGACGCCGAAGTCGGGCCCGTCGTGCCAGACGAGGTACGGGTCCCCGAAGGCATCCTGCCGGTAGTCGGCCCACGCGGGGTCGGCGGAGGGGTCGGCGGTCACGCCTCAGCGTGGCACGGCGTCCCCCGAGGGTCGAGCCCTCGGCGCCGTCGTCGGGGCCGCGGGGCCGCGGGGGCGCGGGCATCAGTCGTCGTCGAGCGCCTCGTCGAGCGTCTCGCCCGTCGGGTCGTCGGCGGCCGGATCGGCGAGCTGCGCGCCGCCGACGGGCAC
>JAEWKY010000058.1 GCA_023457615.1 Actinomycetes bacterium
GGCGAGCGCCGCACGCCGACGTGGCCGAGCGCGCGCGACCGGTACGACGCGTCGAGCTCGAGCGCGACGCGGAGGACGGCGCGCTTCGCCGGGGCGGCCACGGCATCCACGAGGTCGAGCTGCGCGACGTCGTCGATCATGAGCGTCACCCGGTTCGCGAGCTCCTCGTCGGCGGCGAGCCGCGCGAGCGCCCCGCGATCCGCCGTCGGGTAGCCGACCACGACATCCTCGTGCGCCGTGCCGTCGCGCCCGTCCGCGAGCCAGAGCGCCTCGGCGAGGGTGTACGCGAGGATGCCGGAGTAGCCGGGCAGGGCGAGCACGGCGTCGAGCACCCCGCGCACGCGCACCGACTTGCTCGCGACGCGGATCGGGAGTCCCTGGGCGCGGTCGAGGAGGTCGAACGCGTTGGAGGCGAGCGCCTCGACGGCGAGCACCCCCACGGGCGCGTCGAGGTCGTAGGTGGCCGCGGTGAGCGCGGGCCACCAGTCCTCGGGGTCGTCCCAGGGGGCGTACCTCTGGCGTTCGAGCCTCATCGCACGCTCTTGATCGGGATGACGGCGAGCGCGCCGAGCACGGTCGCGACGGCGGAGATGACGAAGAGCCCCGAGAACCCGGCGACCGCGGCGACGAGCCACGCCCCGAGGAGGGGCGCGATCGCCTGCGGCACCGTCGTCGCGATGTTCATGATGCCCAGATCCTTGCCGCGCGTGGCCGCGTTCGGAAGCACTTGCGTCGCGAGCGCCTGGTCGACCGACAGGAAGGCGCCGTAGCCGAGACCGAGCAGGGCGCCCGCGACGACCGCGACCGTGAAGTCGGGCACGAACGCCAGCAGCCCCGCCGCGACCGCCTGGAAGAGGGCCGAGACGATGACGAACGGCTTGCGCCGGCCGATCCTGTCCGACCATCGCCCGAGCAGCAGCGACGAGGCGATGATGAAGACGACGTAGACGAGGCTCAGGATGATGAGGTCGCCCGTCGGGTCGTCGCGGTTCAGCCCGTGCGCCAGGAAGAAGAACAGCAGCGTCGTTCCGAGCGCGTTGCCCACGTTCACGAGCACCCGGCCGAGCAGGGTCCAGCCGAAGTCGGGGTGCTTGCGCGGGCTGATCCAGAAGCCGGCGAGGAGGGCGCGCACGGTGAGCTTCGGCCGGTCCTCCTCGGCGAGCGGGGCGTCGGGCGCGAGGAGCAGGAACGGCGTCACGAGCACGACCACGACGCCCGCCATGACGAGGTAGCCCGTCATCGTGTCGAGGCCGAGCCCGTCGATGACGACGAGGCCGAGCACGAGCCCGATCGCCTGGGGCGCGGCGATCCAGCCCGAGATCACCCCCCGCTGCGCGACCGGCACCTGATCGGAGATCGTCGCCGTGAGGGCGGCGGTGAGGATGCAGAAGCCGATGATCGCGAGCGTCCAGCAGATGCCCATCCCGAGGAACGTCGTCTGCAGGCCGAGCACCGCGAGGGAGAGGGCGAAGACGAGGGTGCCGGTGACGATCCACGGCTTGCGGCGGCCGAAGCGACTCGTCGTGCGATCCGAGAGCGCGCCGGCGAGCGGGTAGACGAGCAGCGCGAACACGCCGGCGATGCCCGAGATGACGCCGAAGGCGACGACGCCCTCGACCCAGTCGGCGCTGACCCGGATCTCCTCGATCTGCGCGGGGAGCTGCAGCTGCACGGGCGTGAGCTGCGCCATCCAGATGCCGAGCCAGGCGGTGGCGAACGCCGCGACCCACCTGCCGGGCACGCGCGTCGTGGGCTCGGCGAGAGCGGTCGTGAACTGCGTCATTCCGGATCCTCCAGGTGGATGGCATGAGCGGCGATCGTGTCGGCGGCGAGATCGAGAAGGCGCTCGACCGCGTCGTCGTCACGGGTGGCGAGCCACGCGAGCGTGGCCCCGTCGGTGAGCGAGATCGCGAGGGCCGCGAGGTCGTCGACCGGCACGTCCCACCGCACCCGGAAGCGCGCGGCCCCGGCGGTGAGCAGGCGGGCGGCGAGTCCGCGGTACACGGCGTACTGCGCGGGCGGGAAGTCCGCGAGCGCGGGTGTGCGCAACGCGTGCTGGGTCAGCTCGAACATCGCCTGCTCGCGCGCGGGATCGGCCCGCACGATGTCGAGGTACGAGCCGAGCACCGCGCGCGCGGCCCCCCGGAGGTCGGTCGCGCTCAGGTCGAGCGAGCCGAAGGCGGCGGCGTCCTGGCTGCCGACGACGAGCTCGACGACGTCGCGGAGCAGCTCGTCCCGGCTCGCGACCGCGTAGTGGAACGAGGCGAGCGGCATCCCGGCCTCGGCCGTGATCGCGCGGGTGGTCGCGGCGTGCACGCCGTCGCGGGCGATCACGGTCAGCGCGGCGCGGGTCAACGCCTCGCGGCGATCCGTCGCCGACATCCGTGCCACCTGGGCCGCCTTCCCCGAAGTGGGTCAAGCGTCCCAGACGGACGTCTCAGTGCGCAACTCCTCGCAGAACGCGGATCAGCGGGCGACGTGCTCGGTCTGCGTCGCGATCTCGAGCTCCTCGTCGGTCGGGATGACGAGCACCTCGACGGGGACGCCGTCGGGCGAGATCCGGCGCGCTCCCTCCCCCGACGCGTTGCGGGCCGGATCGACGCGCATCCCGAGCACCCCGAGACGCGCGACGAGACGCTCCCGCAGCCACCCGGCGTTCTCGCCGATGCCCGCCGTGAAGACGAGAGCGTCCACGCCGCCGAGCTCGACGGCGTAGGCGCCGACGTACTTGCGCAGCCGATGCAGCATCACGTCGATCGCGAGGTCCGCGTCGGGGGTGCCCGCCGCGGCGACGTCGCGCAGGTCGTTCGACCCGGCGAGTCCCGCGAGCCCCGACCGCCGGTTGAGCAGCGCGTCGAGCTCGTCGGTCGACCAGCCGAGCCGCGCGAGGTGCAGCAGCAGACCGGGGTCGACATCCCCCGACCGCGTGCCCATGACGAGACCCTCGAGCGGCGTGAGCCCCATCGAGGTGTCGATCGATCTGCCGCCCGAGATCGCGCACGCCGAGGCGCCGTTCCCGAGGTGCAGCACGATCAGCCGCAACTCCTCGAGCGGACGGCCGAGGAACTCCGCCGTCTGCCGTGACACCGACTGGAACGACGTGCCGTGGAAGCCGTAGCGCCGCAGCCCCAGCTCCGCCGCGACGGCCCGGTCGAGAGCGTAGGTCGCCGCGTGGTCGGGCAGCGTCGTGTGGAACGCGGTGTCGAAGACGGCGACGTGCGGCACGTCCGGCAGCACCGCCCGCGCGGCGCGGATGCCGGCGAGGCCGGGCGGGTTGTGCAGCGGGGCCAGCGTCGAGAGCTCCTCGATCGCGACCTCGACGGCGTCGTCGATGAGCGTCGGGGCGGAGAACCGCGTGCCGCCGTGCACGACGCGATGGCCGACGGCATCCGGATGCCCGCCCAGTCCGTCGAGCACGGAGCGCACCGCGGCGGTGTGGTCGGCGACTCCGCCGGGCTCACCGATGCGCTCGACGATGCCGCCGTCCCGAGCCCCCGACGCGAGGTCGAGCACCTCGTACTTGAGGCTCGACGACCCGGCGTTGAGCACGAGCACGCGCGTCACTCCGCGGCCTCCTGCGCCTGGATGGCCGTCACGGCGATCGTGTTGACGATGTCGCGCACGAGCGCCCCGCGGGAGAGGTCGTTCACGG
The DNA here is from genome assembly GCA_023457615.1 of Actinomycetes bacterium. Lineage (GTDB taxonomy): Bacteria > Actinomycetota > Actinomycetes > Actinomycetales > Microbacteriaceae > Pseudolysinimonas_A. The sequence continues at coordinate 3,653 of JAEWKY010000058.1, forward strand.
GTTTGTTGAGCCCCTGCAGCACGGGTCCGATCGCGAGGGCGCCCGCCGAGCGCTGCACGGCCTTGTAGGTGTTGTTGCCCGTGTTGAGGTCGGGGAAGACGAACACCGTCGCGCGGCCCGCGACGTCGGAGCCCGGGAGCTTCGCCTCGCCCACGGTCGGATCGGCCGCCGCGTCGTACTGGATCGGGCCCGCGACCGGCAGCTCGGGGGCGCGCTCCTTCACGAGGGCGGTCGCGGCGCGCACGTCGTCGACGTCGCCCCCGCTGCCCGACTCCCCCGTCGAATAGGAGAGCATCGCGACGCGCGGCTCGATGCCGAACTGCCGCGCGGTGGCCGACGACGCGATCGCGATGTCGGCGAGCTGCTCGCGCGTCGGCTCGGGGATGACCGCGCAGTCGCCGTAGACGAGCACGCGGTCGGCGAGCACCATGAGGAAGACCGACGACACGACCGAGATGCCGGGCTTCGTCTTGATGATCTGGAACGACGGCGTGATGGTGTGCGCCGTGGTGTGCCGCGCGCCGGACACCATCCCGTCGGCGAGGCCCACGTGCACCATCATCGTGCCGAAGAACGACACGTCCTTGACCGTCTCGGCGGCGGTCGCCTCGTCGATGCCCTTGTGCTTCCGCAGCTCGAAGTACTCCTTCGCGAAGCGCGCGTGCAGCTCGGGGTCGTCGGTGCTGAGGATGGCGGCATCCCCGAGGTCGTGGCCGAGCTCGTCCGCCCGTGCCCGGATCGCCGTCTCGTCGCCGAGGATCGTCACCCGGGCGACCTTCTCGCGCAGCACCGTGGCGGCGGCCTCGAGCACCCGGTCGTCGTCGCCCTCCGGCAGCACGATGTGCTTCACGTCGGCCCGCGCCCGCTCGAGCAGGTCGTGCTCGAAGCGGTTGGGGGTCATCGGCCCCGGGGGTGCGTCGCGGATGCTGCGCACGATCGCGTCGCCGTCGACGTGCTGCCCGAACAATCCGAGCGCGCGCGCGTACTTCTCCTCGGACTCCGCCGCCAGCAGGCTGCGCGTGCCGTCGATGCGCTTCGCCGTCTCGAACGTGCCCCACGCGCAGGCGAGGAAGGGCAGCGTCGAGTCGAGCCCGTCGATGAGCTGCTCGATCGCGGGCGCCATCGGGATGCCGCCGTTGAGCACGATGGCCGCCGGGCTCGGGAACGCGGCCGAGAGATCGGCGACGACCACGCCGAGGAGCGCGTCGGAGCGGTCGGCCGGGACGACGACCACACCGCCCTCGATCAGCCGCGGCAGGAGGTTCTCGAGCCCCATCCCGGCGACGACGGTGCCCAGCACGGGCCGGTCGAGCTGGTCGTCGGAGCCCTTCACGAGGGTCGCCTCGAGGCGGTCGGCGAGTCGGCGCAGCGAGGGGGCATCGAGCAGACGATCCTCGGGGATGACGTGCACGGGTCCGCCGACCGCCGTCTCGACGGCGGCGGCGAGCGGTGCGAGGCGCTCGGGGTCGGCGCGGTTGACCACGATCGCGGCGGGACCGACGTGGTCGCGCCGCAGCTCCGCGACGGCGACGCGGGCGGCATCCGTCAGCTCCTCGGCGGTGCGGAAGCCGCCGTCGGGCCGCAGCCCGTTGAGCACGAGCACGACCGCGGCGCCGAGGTCGGCGGCGATGCGGCCGTTCATCGAGAGCTCTGTCGGCGCGCCGACCCCCGTGTAGTCGCTGCCGATCACGAGCACGGCGTCGCACTCGGCATCCAGCTTCCCGGCCTCCGTCACGATGCGCCGCACCGCGGCGTCCGGGTCGGCGTGCACGTGGTCGTCGTCCACCCCGCGCCCGGTCGCGACGGCGCCGTGCGCGGCGAGGGCGTCGAGCACGGGATCGGGTCCGTCGAGCGTGCGGGCGACCGGTCGGAAGACTCCGACCCGCAGCTCCCGGGCGAGGGCGTCGAGCAGCCCGACCGCCACCGTCGACTTCGCGGTGCGGCCTTCGGCGGAGAGGACGGCGATACGGAGCGTCACGTCCCTACGCTACGGGCGCTTCCGCGACATCTGCTCGATTCGCGGAGCTCGCGCCGCAAGTCGAATCGGCGCGTGCGCGTGTCGCACGGCGATGGATCCTCGAACGCGAGGAGGAGCAGCGCACGCGCAGACGCTGACCTCAGGAGTTGCGCCCGCGCGCTGCGACCGCCCAGCGTTCCTCGACGACGCCACCGCGCACGACGACCACCTCGTCGACGAGGTTGACGACGTTGCACACGTGATTCGGCACGACCCGCACGCGCTCGCCGAGGCCCGGCAGCCCGTCGCCGACCACCGTCGCGTGGTGCTCGGAGAGCGCGGTGATGCGGGCATCCGGATGATCGGGCAGCCGGCCGTGACCCGTGGCCCACGCCGGACGGTCGGCGCCGATGACCTTGCTGCCGGCATCCAGGATCACCCGGTCGTCGTGCACGCTCACGACCGTCGCGAGCACCGTGAGCGCGATGTCGGCGGGCGCGACGTGACCGAGCTCCCACTGCTGGGCGTCGCCGAACACGTAGACGCCCGGACGCACCTCCGTCGCGCCGCCGGCCTCGGTCGCCGCGACGCTCGGCGTGCTGCCGCCGCTCAGCACCCGCACGTCGAACCCGGCGGTGCGCAGCAGATAGCCGGCCGTGACGAGCGCGTCGCGCTCCCCGTGCGCGGCGGGCGCCGCGGCATCCGGACCGTAGGAGTGCCCCGGGAAGGTGAACGCGCCGACGACGACGAGCCCTGCCTGCCGCGCGGCCTCGGCCACGTCGACCACGGCCTGGGGAGCGACCCCGCTGCGGTGGTGGCCGCTGTCGACCTCGACGAGCACCTCGAGCCCGGGCACGAGCCGGCCGGTGTTCGCCGCCGACTCGGCGGAGTCGAGTCCGACGACCACGCGCGCCCGCTCCCGCACCGCGAGCAGCCGGGCCGCCTTCGCGGGGGTGAGCCACAGCGGGTACGCCAGGAACACGTCGCGCGCGCCGCGCTCGACGAAGACCTCGGCCTCGCCGATCGTCGCGACCGTGAGGCCGGCCGCGCCCGCGGCGAGCTGCAGCTCCGCGACCTCGGGCAGCTTGTGCGTCTTCGCGTGCGGCCGCAGCTCGAAGCCGCGCGCCCTCACCGCCTCCGCCATCCGCGCGACGTTGCGTTCGAGCACGTCGCGATCGACGACGACGGCCGGGGTCTCGATCATGCGTCGATCCTCTCAAGGCACACAGCGATAACGTTCGAGCTGCATGCTCGGCATGAGATTGGATGTGCGCATGGAACGCCACGCCGAGACCATCTGGGGCTCTCTGATCTCCGCCGGGGTCGGCATCTTGATCGGGTTCTTCCTCAACGACGACACCGAACCGTGGGTGATCATCCTCGCCGCCGTGATCCTGATAGCAGCGGCGACCGCCGTCCTGATACTCAGCTCTCTGACGCGTCGGCGGAGCTGGCTCGCGCGATTCGAACACAAGGAGTCACGAGTCGCGGAGGCTGACGGCCTTCGCGGCAGATGGCTGAACGCGCACGAGTTGCATCTGATTCCCCCGTTGGCTGCCCGTCGCGGCCTGGATCACCGAGGGTTTCCCGATCCAACGAGACTCGCGGAGCGACTCAAGCAGAATCCCAAGCTCGTATTCGGAAACCTCAACAAGCACAACGAGCTCGTCACCTGCATGATCCTCTATCCGCTACGCGCCACAGCCCTCCAGCGATACGTCAGCGGCGAGTGGCTGCACGCCCTGGCCCTGACGCCACAGGATCTCGCGCCGAGTTGGCACGCAGCGCACGGTGTTTACATCGCGCTCATCCTTGCCGATGTGGATGAGGGCGGCCTTGCTAAAGGGTCGCTTCGACGCTTCCTTCAGTCAGCGCCCAGGATGTGGGTGTTCGCTCGGGCGGCGAGCCCGCGGGGGCGCGCCTTGTTGGAACGCTTCGGCTTCACGCTCTCAGAATCCGCGACCAGCGAAGACCCTCTCTACGGCCTCGATCGGACTCCGCGGTAGAACCAGCGCTGTGGTGGCTCACGCGTCGATCCTCTCGTGCCCGACGCCGAGCCAGTCGGCGAGACCCTCGATCTCGAGGTCGACGATCTCGGCCTCCTCGGGATCGAACGGCAGCAGCTCGTGCACGCCGCTCACCCGCAGGATGCCGCGCTCCTTGTCGACGGCCGCGTCGAGCAGCCCGACGAAGCGGTCGCCGAGCAGGATCGGATGCGCGAAGAAGCCGTACCGGCGCTCGTGCTTCTTCTTGAACTGCTCGAGCACGTAGGTGAAGTCGAAGAGCTCGGTGAGCCGCGGGCGGTCGAAGAGCATCGGGTCGTACGGGTTGAGGATCGCGGCTCGGCCCCCCGGGTCGTCCCCGTCCAGGGAGGCGAGCGCGTCGGGATCGACCCGCCACGTCCAGGTGGAGCCCTCGACCGTCGCGGCCTCGCCCGCCAGGCCCACGGGCGTCCAGGGCGACTTCTGCTTCGCGATGCCCGCCGCGCGCAGACGGCGCTGCTGGAGCAGGAGCGTCGCCTCCTCGGCGTCGAGAGCGGGCACCTGCGGGTAGACGCGTTCGGCGAGGTCGTAGCGGCGCTGCCGACCCTCGCGCCCGGCGATCGCGACGACTCCCATGCGATGCAGGATGTCGAGCATGATCGTCGTCTGATTCGACCCCGACCAGCCGTCGGGCGCCCGAGCGACCTCGGCGGTGTCGGGGATGTCGCGGGCGAACAGCGGCCCCTCGGCGCGGAGGCGGGCCATCACGTCGTCCCGGAACGCGGCATTCGCGGCGAGCCACTGCTTCGTCGACTCGCGGCGCGGAGTCGCCCGCATGTCGGGCAGCAGCAGCGGCAGCACGTCGATCGGCCGGAACGCGCCGTCGAACTCGAACAGCAGCCGGTCGCGCTCGACGACCTTCGACAGCTGCACGGGCTCGTAGCCGCGGCCGAGACGCGACCAGAGGATCGTGTGCTCGGCGGGCGCGATGACGGCGGTGGGGTCGATCTTGATCGCCGCGAGCTGGTCGGCGACCTCGACGACATCCCCCGGCGTGTCGGCGTCGAGCAGCTGCGCGCGCACCGCGATGCGGCGCGCCTCGTCGCGGGACAGCTCGATCACCACGGCTCGACGCTATCGGGCACCCCCGGCGGCACACCGTGCCCTCGCCGGGATTCGAACCCGGACTGCGCCGATTTTAAGTCGGCTGCCTCTGCCGGTTGGGCTACGAGGGCGTGCAGTCAGGGTAGCCCGACGGGGTTTCGATACACCGCGCTGCGCGCGGCACTCAACCCACGAGAGGGATCAGACCTTCGGGCGGGAGGCCCACTGCTCGAAGCCGGCGCGCGGGGTGTCGCGGGCGGGGATGCCGACGAGGTCGCGACGCGTGAGGAAGTTGAGGATCCAGTTGCCGAAGACGCGGATCTTGCGCTCCCACATCGGCATCGCGAGGCCGTGGTAGCCGCGGTGCATGAGCCAGGCGAGGATGCCCTTGATCGCGAGCGGGCCGTTCTGGAAGACGCCGTAGTAGAGGCCGATGCCGGCGACGGCTCCCTGGTTCTTGTGCACGTACTCGCGCGGCTTCTCACCGCGGAGGTCGGCGACGAGGTTCTTCGCGAGGAGCTTGCCCTGGCGCACGGCGTGCTGCGCGTTCGGCACGGTGAAGCCGCCGACGCCCTGACCGGGGACCAGATCGGGCACCGCCGCCACATCGCCGGCGGCCCACGCGTCGGGCACGACGCCGGCGTCGGAGATGATGCGCAGGTCGGCCTGGGTGCGGATGCGGCCGCGCTCCTCGAGCGGGAGGTCGGTGCTGCGCACGACGGGGTTGGCCATCACGCCCGCGGTCCACATGATCGTGTCCGAGTAGAACGCCTCGCCCGTCGAGAGCTCGACACGGCCGTCGACGGCGCTCGCGAGCTGGGTGTCGAGGTGCACCTTCGCGGCGCGCTCCTCGAGGTTCTTGATGACCCAGAGGCTCGTCTTGTGCGACACCTCGGGCATGATGCGGCCCATCGCCTCGATGAGGTGGAAGTGCGTGTCGTCGATCGTCAGGGTCTCGTACTCGCGCACGAGCGAGCTCGCGTAGGAGCGCAGCTCGCCGAAGAGCTCGATGCCGGCGAAGCCGCCGCCGACGACGACGAACGTGAGCAGGCGGTCGCGCTCGGGGCCGGCCGGCAGCGTCGAGGCCTTGGCGAAGCAGTCGGCGACGCGGTCGCGGATCGCCATCGCCTCCTCGATGTTCTTGAGGCCGATCGCCTGGTCGGCGACGCCCGGGATCGGGAACGTGCGCGACACGGCGCCCGCGGTCACGACGATCGTGTCGTAGTCGACATCCCACGACTCGCCCACGGCGGGCGTGATCGTCGCCGTCTTGGCGGCGTGATCGATCTTCGAGACGCTCGCGGTGATGACCGTCGTCTTCTTCAGGTGGCGGCGGTGGGAGACGAGCGCGTGGCGCGGGTCGATCGACCCCGCAGCGACCTCCGGCAGGAACGGCTGGTAGGTCATGTACGGCAGCGGGTCGACGATCGTCACCTGGGCCTCACCGCGGCGAAGGTGCTTCTGCAGCTTCTTGGCCGTGTAGAAGCCGGCGTAGCCGCCACCGACGATCAGGATCTTGCGCACGTTGAATCGAACTCCTCGCTGGACTGCCTCCCAATCTACCGTGAACGCGAGGGGCGGACTCGCCGCAGCGTCCCGACCAGCAGGCCACCGAGCGCGAGCGTCACGACGGCCCCCGCGAGCACCGGAGCGCCGACGAGCTGCAGGTCGACGAGACTCGGCAGGAGGGCGCCGGTCGGATCAGTCGCGCCGCCCTCGACCACGGCCTCCGGCGCGGGCACGACCGTCTCGACGGGCACGGGCGTCGACTCCGCCCGACGGTTGATGCGCACCCATTCGGCCAGGTCGCCCATCGGGTTCGCCGCGACGCGCGGCACGTCGCCCGCGACCGCCGCGGCGGCGTCGAGGTAGCCGAAGCCGTAGGTGAAGTCGGCGCCGGGCGGGCCGGCATCCCGTGCCGTCGCGACGATGCGCTGGATGACGTTCGCGGCGTCGAGCTCGGGATGCGCGGCGCGCACGAG